>NZ_JBSFTV010000034.1:0-85622 GCF_053591455.1 Streptomyces sp. NPDC003016 | reverse complement strand
CGCGTGCAGGCCGGGGGTTCCGGGTGGTCCCGGATCGGCCGGGTTCTCGACGTCCAGGAGGTGTGTGGCGTGGCGGCCGAGGTGGGCCACCAGGGCGACGCCGCCCCGCCCGCCGGTCCGCGGTCAGAACGGCCGGCCGCCCGCGATGGCGACGCGCTCGGCGACCCGGCGGTACGGACCGTAGCCGTCGACCGCGTAGTGCTGGGTCACGTGGTTGTCCCACAAGGCGATGCCACCCGCCTCCCAGCGGGCCCACACACCCGGTACCCGGGCACGTGGGCCCGCTGGAACACCAGCCGCAGCCGCCGGTCGCTCTCCTCGCGCTCCAGCCCCACGATCCGGGTGGTGAAGGAGACGCCGACGAACAGCGTCCGCCGGCCCGTCTCCGGGTGATGCCGCACCACGGGGTGTTCGACCGGCGGGAACAGGTCCTGCGACGGCGCCGGCCGGGCGACGGGCGGGAAGCGGGCGACGGGCGGGCGCCGTCATGGTCAACTCCGGCCCGCTGGCCGCCTACCGGGCGCCGGTGATCCGCGACAACCTCGACAGCTACCTGAACGAGACGTTCATGGGCCGTCCCGTGATGTTCTCCGACGATTCCCTGATGACGCTGTACGCGCAGGAACGCGGGCTGACGGTGCAACAGCCGTCGGCGATCGTGTTCACCGCCATGCCCGAGAAGTGGAGTCATTTCTCCCGCATGTATCTGCGGTGGATGCGGGGGTCCACCATCCGGTCGGTGTGGCGCATGCGCTACCTGTCGATGGCCCGTCCGGCGTTCTGGCTCCATCTGCTGCGCTGGTTCCAGATGTTCCTCACGCAGATGGTCACCGTCTGGCTGCTGGTCGTCGAGCCGGTCGCTTTCGACAACCTGCCGCCGGCCTCGATGCTGTGGGTGCCGTTCATCATCGGCTGGGCCCAGGGGCTGCGCTACCTGGGCGTGATCCGCAGCGACGAGCGCATCCGCTCGCGCGCGCTGACGTGGCTGATGATGCCGGCGGCGATCGTGCTGGCCTGGACGGCGCTGCGCTGGATGCGCTGGTACGGCATCGCCACGTGTGCCCGCACCGGCTGGGGCACGCGGCAGAACGGTGCCGAGGTCTCCCTCGGCGGAGCGGGTGCTGCCACCCCCGCGCCGCCGGTCCCGGCCCCCGCCGTGAGGCCCCCGGTGCCCGCCGGACGCCACGCCCGCAGCGCGCCCCTCGCGAAGCTCCTCGATCCGGAGAACGAGCAGACGCTGCGGATCGCACTGCCCCGCAAGTAGCGGCAGCCGCGCCCGCCTCCGGGCCACACGGGTAAGACCCGCGCCGGGTCCTGGACCGGTGCCCCTGCGAGCGGCGGGGGCAGGCGGTGGCCGCACTGACCGGCCGACCCGGCCGACCCGGTCTCCCACAGCGGGGGCATCTGTTGCTGGGGTACTGACCTCGGGGCCGGTGTCGCCCGTTCAGCCCAACCCGGCTACCGAATCGCCCTTCGCACTCCTGACCGCCTGTCCGGTCGCCCTGTCCGGTCGCCCTGTCCGGTTCGAGCTCCGCGATCGGTTACGTCCTGACAGCCGCTTGGACGAAGTACGCCGCCGGTACGTTCGACCGGCCACGGTATCGGCGCCTTCTTGGCTGCCGACAGACCTACGGCTTTGGGGCGGCGGCAGCGTGACCGCTCTCCCTGCTGGCCAACGCCATGGCATCCGCCCCCCTGACGGGTCGGGAACCCCCTTTTCGGCCCTTCCCGGATGGCGCAATAGCCCGAAATGCCTATTGGATGGAGCGAAGCGTGCGTCCTGGTGGCGCACGACAACCAGAACGGTGTGTGCCACCGGAAGTTCGGCGAACGGAGCCGCGCCATGACAACCGACCCGACCATTCCCGCTACGGCGAACAACGACGCCCGCTCGAAGCCGCCCGACGCGGCCACCGCGTACGCGGCCGCCGCGGAAGAGACCCCTGTCCGCGAGACCGCTGCCCCCGGGGCCGCCGCCCCCGGAACCGCTGTCCATGAGACCGCAGCCCGTGAGGCCGCCGCGGAGGCCGGGGCGCCGGACTCGGCCCAGGACGCGGGCGACGAGCCCATACGCACCCTGCTCTGGACGGCAGCCACGTACCGGCCGCTGGACGAGGTCGCCGCGCTGGTGAGTCTGCTCCACCGGACCGGAGCGGTTCCCAGCCCCGCGGACGAGGCACTGCGCGCAGCCGCCGTGGCCCGCCCCCTGGACGAAGTCCGGCAGCTGGTCGCCCTGCTGAACGAGCATCCGCACGAGGTCGACGAGGCCGGCACAACGCTGCGCGCCGCGGCCGTCGGCAGGCCGATCGAGGACGTGGCGCAGCTGGTGAGCATCCTCGGCGCCGACGACGGCGACCACCGGCTCCCGGCCGGTGCGGCCGCCGCCCACGAGAACCGGGCCGCTCCCGGCGGCGAGAAGACGCCGGACGGCCGCACCACCGGCGCCCAGGCCGCCGCGCCGTCCGTCGCACGGCCGAACAGCAGCCCGGGGTGGCCCACGGTCGCTCCTCAGGGCGCCGTCCCGGCCGTCGGCGACGTGCTCGCCGCCGGTCGGCGCGGCGACGCCTCGTCGGCCCTGCGTTCCGGACTGCGGTGGTTCGCGGCCGTCGCGCTGTTCGCCTGCGGCCTCATCCACCTGCCGACGGACTTCGCTCATCTGCGCTCCGGCGGGTACGCGGACGCGCTGTCCGTCGCCGTCACCGTGCTCTGTCTGGTGCTCGGCGTGTGGCTGGCCGTCCGGGACACAGCGCGCGTATGGGCGGCAAGCGCCGCGACCGCGATCGGCATCGTCGCCCTGCACGCGCTGGCGAGCATCGGGACCATGAACCTGCTGGAGAGCAGTCTGGGTGAGTCCTTCGCCTGGGCGGACGCCGCGGCGGTGTCCCTCGCCGCGATCGGCGCGGTCCTCTCCGCTTCGGCTCTGCTGCGCCGTCAGAAGGAGCCCGACGCCACGAACGGCATCTGACGGGCGGGCGCGGCCGGGCCACCGGCCGGACCGTACCCGCCGGCCGTGGAGGACCGCGGTCGGCGGGCACGGGTGACCGCACCACTCGAATGCAGTGATCAAGGCAATCACAAAACGGGCACATGACTCCTCATATGAAGAGTCATCAGCCCGAACTGCGCGCCGCCGTCCGGCACACCCGCCGCCGCCGTTTCCTCACTCTCACCGCTGCCGCCGCCGCACTTGCCTTCACCACCGATCTGCCGGCGGTGGGCGCGGCGAGCGCCGCCGAGCTGGACGCCAGAAAGATCACGGAGGATCCGTTCACACTGGGCGTCGCCTCCGGGGACCCGCTGCCCGACAGCGTGTTGCTGTGGACCCGGCTCGCTCCCCGTCCGCTCGAGACCGACAGCGGCCTGCCCGCGGAACGGGTGAGCGTCACCTGGGAGCTGGCCCACGACGAGCGGTTCCTGTGGGTCGTCAGGAGCGGGGACGTCACGGCGCACCCCGAGTTCGGCCACAGCGTGCACGTCGAAGTCACCGGCCTCGACGCCGACCGCCCGTACTACTACCGCTTCCGCACCGGGACCTGGGCCAGCCCGACCGGCCGTACCCGCACCGCCCCCGCGCCCGGCACGGCGGTCTCCGAGCTGAAGCTGGCCGCCGTGGCCTGCCAGGCGTACCACCACGGCTACTACACGGCGTACAAGCACCTGGCCGGTGAGGATCTGGACCTGGTCGTCCACCTCGGTGACTACCTCTACGAGTACGCCGTCGACAGCGCGGGCGGCGCCCGCGGCTACACCGACCGCCGGCTGCCCGCCCACTTCGACCGCGAGACCATGACGCTCGCGGACTACCGGCTGCGGTACGCCCTGTACAAGTCCGACCCGGACCTCATCGCCGCGCACGCCGCCCATCCCTTCGTCGTCACGTGGGACGACCACGAGACCGAGAACAACTACGCGGACGAAACGTCCGAGAACAACGTCCCGGCCGAGGAGTTCCTCGTCCGGCGCGCCGCCGCCTACCGCGCGTACTGGGAGAACCAGCCGCTGCGCGCCCCGCAGCAGCCCGAGGGGCCCGACATGCAGCTCTACCGGCGCCTGCAGTTCGGGCAGCTCGCCCAGTTCGACATCCTCGACACCCGCCAGTACCGCTCGGTGCAGGCCTACGGAGGCGGCTGGCGGGAGCCGGGACCGGAATCCGAGGCCCCGTCGCGCACGATGACCGGCGAGACGCAGGAACGCTGGCTGCTCGACGGGTGGAAGAATTCGAGCGCGACGTGGAACGTCGTACCGCAGCAGGTCACCTTCGCCCAGAGGCGTGACGTCCCGACCGCCGGTTTCAAGCTCTCCATGGACGCCTGGGACGGCTACCCCGCCTCGCGGGGACGCATCCTCGACGGAGCCCGGGCGGCGGGCATCGAGAATCTGATGGTGCTGGACGGTGACGCCCACGTGGCGTACGGCTTCGATCTGAAGCAGGACTTCCAGGACCCGGCCTCGCGCACCATCGGCACCGAGATCTCCACCACCTCCGTCTCCAGCGGGAAGGACGGCTCCGACAAGCCCGCCAACTGGGACGACCTCATGCGGGCGAACCCCCACATGAAGTTCTACAACGGCCGCCGCGGCTACACCGTCATCACCCTGGGGGCGGTCCTGGGACAGGTGGACTTCAAAACCGTCTCCCGGGTCACCACACCTGGCGGGGCGCTCGCCACAGCCGCCTCGTTCGTCATCGAAGCCGGCGAACCCGGGCTCACCCCGGCCTGAACCGGTCCGGTCTTCGCCGGCACAGGTGCGGCGTTATCGCGTCCGCCGCGGGGGTACCCCTAACCACCGGCGGCCCGCAGCACAGGAGAGGCCGTCGACACCGAGAAGTGAGGTGTACGCGATGAGTGAGAAGGAACCCCGGAACAAGGAGTCCCGGAATCCGGACCGTGAGGACCGGCCGCGCAGGGACCTGGGCCCGGGCGCCCACTCCGGTGCGGAGCGCCAGGCTCAGGAGCGGGTCGTACCCGGAACGGCGAGCGCCCAGGAGGGCTACCCGACGAAGGGCGGAACAGCCGACGGCGAACCCCTCGAGGGCGTGGAATCGTCCGGCGAGAAGGGCGTACAGCGCTCCGCCGAGGGCAGTGCCACCGACACCCCCGCCGACCGCAAGCGTCCCAGGTGACCTCGGGAAACCAGAAAGGCGGTCTTCGTGATCACTGAGGAACACGTCCGGGATCTCCTGCGCCCGCGTGCGGACGACCCGACACTGGTCGTTCTCCAGGGCCGGGCACAGGTGGTCCCCGCGGCCGAACTGGGCACCGATCGCTACCGGGGCGCCCTGGAGGTGGCCTCGGCCGACGATCTCGCCCGGCGCATCGGCTCCCGTACACCGTCCGACCAGGACATCGCCGCGCTGGCGAGCACGCTGGACGCGACCGTCACGGAACTCGGCGGCTGAACGGCTCGCACCCGCCCTCCGCCCCTGCCTTCCCTCCCGGTTCCCCTCCTGCCGTTCCCGTGCGGCTCATGTGCCGTTCCCGTGCGGCTCGTTCCGGCATCCGCGCGGCCGTTCCAGCGCTTCTTCGCGCGTCTCCCGTCACCCGCGTGGCGTACCTGAGGCGGCCGTCGGCCCGCCACCGCGTTCCACTGGAGACGACAGCGCAGGTACCGGGACGTGTGAACCCGGTTCACAGTGCATGGAGTGGAATGACAATGGTCCAAGTTTCGATCGTCGTGCCCTGCTTCAACGAGAGCGAGGTGCTCGGGGTCTTTCACGAGACCCTGGTCACCGCTCTCGAACCGGTCGGGGCGACCTTCGAGATCTGCTACGTCGACGACGGCAGCACGGACCGGACCACGGCGCTCCTGAGAGAGCTCGCGGGGGCGGATCCGCGGGTGCGCTACACCTCCTTCAGCCGGAACTTCGGCAAAGAGTCCGCCATGCTCGCCGGTATGCGCATGTCCCGGGGCGCCGCGGTCGTCCTCATGGACGCCGATCTCCAGCATCCTCCCGAGTTCGTCCCCCGCATGCTGGAACTGCACCAGCACGGCTACGACCAGGTCATCGCCCAGCGCGACCGTACGCACGAAGGAGCTCTGCGGACCGCGCTCTGCCGCGCCTACTACCGCCTCGTACGACGCTGCATGAACGTCGAGATCGTGAACGGGGCGGGCGACTTCAGGCTCCTGTCGCGTCGTGCGGTCGATTCCCTCCTGTCGCTCCCCGAGAGCAATCGCTTCTCCAAGGGGCTCTTCTCGTGGATCGGTTTCGACACGGTCAGCTTCACGTACGAGAACGTCCAGCGGGCCGCCGGGCAGTCCAAGTGGAGCGGCCGGCATCTGCTGAACTACGGCATCGACGGGTTGCTCTCCTTCAACAGCCGTCCGCTGCGCCTGGCGATCCACACCGGGCTCTGGCTCTTCCTGTCCGCGCTCCTCTACGCGCTGTGGATCATCGCGAACGCCGTGCTGGACGGTGTCGAAACGCCCGGTTACGCGACACTGATCACCGCCGTCGTCGCGCTCAGCGGAATCCAGCTGGCCACGCTCGGCGTCATCGGGGAGTACGTGGGGCGCATCTACGACGAGTCGAAGCGCCGACCGCACTACGTGGTCCGCGAAACGGACGAGTCGCCCGCAGCGCTCGCCTCCGGCCTCTCGCTGGAACCCGCGGGGCAGGCGCGGCCGGAGACATGACCGCTCCGGCGCTGCGCCAGTTCGCCTCCTTCGCCGCGATCGGCCTCGTCAACACGGCCGTCTACTACGCCGTGTACGCCTCACTGAACATCTGGCTGCCCTATCTGGTCGCCCATGGTGCGGGCTACGCGGTGAGCATCGTCGGATCGTTCCTGCTCAACTCGTACGTCACCCTTCGTACGAGACCCACCTGGCGTGCCTTCGTCCGCTATCCCCTGTCGGGCGCGGCCAATGTCGTGGGCAGCGGAGTCCTGCTGTACGTCGCCGTGAGCAAACTGGGCATGGACGAGAACGTCTCGGCCGTCGCCGCCGGTGTCCTCGTCACCCCACTGTCGTTCCTGCTCGCCCGCTGGGCCATCACCTCCGGCGCCGCCTCCACCCGGTCCTCCGGGGCGCAGGCGCGGCGGGAGCCACCGGGGCCGAAGGTCAGGGAAGCCGATTCGAGTAAGTGACCCGGTCCAGGCGGTAGTAGTCGGCGACGCACCCGGCCGGCCAGACGTTGCGCCCCTTGCCGCCGAACGGCTCCAGCATCCCGCCGACCGACAGCGGTGTGTACGGCAGGACCTTCGCGCCCCTCGCCGCCCCGGCGCGCAGGTACTGGTCCTGGCGGTCCCACTTCTGCGCCCGTACGCGCATGTCCTGGCCCAGGTGGTGGAGCGGGGCGGCCAGCCCCAGGACGGCCGCGGCGCAGACGGCCGCGGCGCAGACCGCCGCCACGCCCGTGCCCCGCTCCCGCACGCGCAACGCACGTCCCAGGAAGGCTCCGGCGCCCACGAGGAACAGGACGTACAGCAGGAGGTAGTCGTTCCAGGTCCGCTGGGCGGTCATCACGCGTGCGCCGAAGACGGGGTAGGTGATGACGGTGCAGAGGTAGCCCGAGACGAGGAAGGCGACGGCTCCGAAGAACGTCCACAGGAGCGGCCGGCACGGCAGCAGGACCGGTGAGGACCCCCGGCGGCCCCGCGCCAGCAGTCCGAGCAGCACCCCGGCCGCGAGCGCTCCGACGTACTGCCAGGTCGTGAAGACGGTCTCCAGGATGTGTACGTACCCGCGCAGCGACGCGATCAGCGACTCCGGAGCGAGCATGGAGGTGCTCTCCAGGCCGAACCGCTCGCGCCGTCTGCGCCCTCCCGGGGACACCATCAGCACGATCGTGCCGATGACGGTTCCGGCCATGCCGGCCAGGGCCCAGTAGCGGGCGGCGGCCCTGGCCCGCTCGGTGAAGATCCAGCGGCCGAGCAGTACGACGCCCGAGAGCACCACCAGGCAGACCACCGACGTCTCTTCGGAGAGCGTGCCCATGAAGACCCCGGCCACCAGCACGACGGCCAGGGCGGCGATCCTGCCCCGGCGGCTGCGTGCCCGCAGCAGCGGGATGGCCGCCGCACAGGCCAGCACGGGGGCGATGGTGTGCGAGACGGAGGCGGCGGGCCAGTAGAACGTCTTGTACGTATTGGGGGTGGCGAAGAGGAAGACCGCCGTGACCATCGCCGCCACGAACAGCGGCACCCCGCGGGGAACCGTCCGGCCGGCCCTGCGCACCACCTGGACCGTCAGAGCCCACAGCAGGGTCAGCATGAGAACGCCGCTGACCAGACCGAACCACTGGTGACCGGCGACCGGGAACTTCGCGTACGCCCCGACGAGCAGGCCGTTGCCGATCCGGCCGTTGTCGGTGAGGTAGAACTTCTCGACCATCCCCCAGACACCGAGGTCACGCACTTTGGGCAGGAAGCACCACTCGTCGGCGCTGGGACGGACGTAACGGCCCAGCCACGCGGCGGCCATGAGCAGCCCGAGCGGCAGCAGGGAGAGCCCTGCCACCCACGTGGTCGTCGACAGCCGGAAGAGACGCAGGCCCTTCCCCCTCCCCCGCTCCGGGCCGCCTCCGCCCGGTACCGGTTCGCGCGGGATGGCGACACCCGGTGCAGCCGTCACAAGTTCTCCTGTCCTCCGCCTGGACCTGAAGGTGAAGCCCTCCACCGCACGGCATCGTGACCGGCCGCTGTTCATCCGCGCACAGGACCACGCCGCCGGGCGCCCGTTTGCCGTCCAATGGAGCAATCCGGGCGATCCGGGGAAGGGTTTCCGGCCCGTCCCCTCGACCGGCCGCCGGCGGCCGTGCGACGTACATGTGTGCGGTGAAGGGCCGGTCGGCGAAGATGTGGCTGTCACCTGTCGTCTGTCACCCGTCAGAGCGAGCGAGGAGCGTCCGCGCAGATGCCCACTTCCGGTTCCGGTACACGGCCGCCGACGATCGCCGACGTCGCCAAGGCCGCCTCAGTGTCGCGGACGACCGTCTCGCACGCCCTGAACGGGCTCGGGAAGGTCGATCCGAGGACCCGCGAGCGCATCAAGAAGATCGCCGCCGACCTCGGTTACCGGCCGAACCTGCGGGCACAGCGGCTGCGGCGAGGGCAGGCGAAGGCCATCGCGCTCGCCTCGTCGATGCCCTTCGCGGTGGCCGGCGGGCCGTCCCGGCTCGGCTTCTACATGGAGGTCGCCGCCGCGGCCGCCGAGCGGGCGCTCGTACACGACTACGCACTCGTGCTCGTACCGCCCGTGCAGTCGGGTTCGGCGCTGTACTCCCTGGACATCGACGGCGCCATCGTCGTGGAGCCCGACGAGAACGACATGGCCGTGGCGCAGTTGCGGGAGCGCCACCTGCCGTACGTCGCGCTCGGCCGGCCCGTGTCGCCCGGGGACGACGCCCCGTACGTCGATCTGCGCGGCGGGCGCGTCGCCGAGCTGCTCCTGACGCACCTCCGGGAACAGGGAGCGCGCCGGCCGGCACTGATCATCGGCGCCGGCGCCCGCCATTCCGCGGTCGACGCCCGCGCCGCGTTCGAGCGCGTCGCCACCGAGCACGGGTGGGCCCCGCTCGTCGCGACGGCTCCCGAGGAGGGCGGTGAGCAGGCGGGGTACGAGCGCTGCGCCGCTCTGCTGGCCGCCCACCCCGGGATCGACGCCGTCTGCGCGCTGGTGGACGCCTTCGCGGTGGGAGCCGTCCGGGCGATCCGGGACAGCGGCCGCAGGATTCCGGACGACGTCATGGTCGTCACCCGGTACGACGGCCTGCGGGCCAGGACCTGCGAACCCCCGCTGACCGCCGTCGACCTGCACCTGGACCGGGCGGCCGCCGACGCCGTGGAACTGCTGCTGGGCCGACTGGGCGGCGCGGCGGACGCCGGGGGCGGCCCCGGCGCGGATGCGACGGGCACGGGGGACGCGACGGTGCCGGAGCCCCGTGTGATCCCCCGCGCCTCGTCGCTGCGCGTCACGGCGCGAGCATGAGCACCGCCCCGGAGACGAGGGCGAAGACCAGCACGAACAGACGCATCCTGCGGGCGTCGAAGCGGTGGCGCACCAGGCGGCTCAGCCAGGCCCCCGCCGCCAGCGCGGGCAACAGCAGCGCCACCCAGCCCAGTTGGGACGGGCTGCCCTGCCCGGTCGCGAACAGCAGGGCGAGCGAGGCGACTTCGCCGACGAGGAAGCACACCGCGACCGTGGAGCGCAGCTCCGCGGGCGGCCGGTGCTGGTAGACCAGCGCCAGGGGCGGTCCGCCGACCCCGGTCGCGGTCTCCGTCAGGCCGGTGACCGCCCCGGCGGCGACGTACGCGCCACGGCCTGGGGTGAACGCGGGGGCGGCGAGGCTCACCACCGCGGCGAGCACGGTGGCCGCTCCGACGAACAGGCCGAGACTGCGGTCCGGGACGACCCACAGCAGCATCAGCCCGCCCGGTGTGGCGGCCAGCCGCGCCGCGGTGATCCAGCCCGCTCCGCGCAGGTCCAGGGAGTCCCGTTCGCGCCACGCGACGTACAGGTTGAGCGGGATCATCGACGCGAGGACGAACACCGGGACCAGCGTGGGATCGAGCAGCCCGGCCACGGGCGCGACGATCAGCGCGAAGCCGAGACCGCTGCTCCCCTGGACGAACGCCGCGACGGCCACGGTCGCCGCGAGGATCACCATCGTCTCCGTACTCACTGCGCCGTGCTCCATTCGGCCCCGGCGTGCCGCGCGGCCGTGGACGTGGGGTGGACGCGGGTCACGGGGGCCCGCGACACCACGTCCCTGCTCAGTTCGGCAGCCCGCCGTACCAGGGCCGGCCCGTCCCAGTCGAGGGGCCAGCCGCGCCACAGGCGCAGCCGGCCGGCGACGAAGACGGCGGTGATCTGGTCGCGGTTGCCGCGCCGTACCAGCTCCCACGGCAGGTCCCAGGACAGCCGCATCTCCGGGCCGCTCACGTCCACGAGGAGGAAGTCGGCGGCGGCGCCCTCGGCTATCCGGCCGGTACGGGCGCCGAGCCCCACGGCGTCGGCGCCTCCCCCGCTCGCGTGCTCCAGCCACGTCCAGCCCGCCCCGCAGGAGGAGTCCCCGGTGGCCAGGCCGTAGGCGAGGCGCTGCGCGAACTCGGCGGCCTCGGCCAGCCGGAACGCGTCTCCCCGGGTGCCGTCCGTGCCCAGCCCGAACCGGATGCCGCGCTCGGCCATGGTGGTCGCCGGCGCCACCGCGTTGCCCTTCCAGGCGCTGGCGACGGGGTTGTAGCTCACCGCGGCTCCGGATTCGGCGAGCAGGGTCAGCTCGCGCGGGGTGAGCAGGGTGGCATGCGCGGCCAGCAACTGCGGTCCGAGCGCGCCCACTTCGTGGAGGTACTCCAACGGGCGCAGCCCGTGCTGGACCAGGGAGCGCTCCACGGCGGCGAGATGCTCGTTGACGTGGATCTGGACGACGGCGCCCGCGGCGGCGGCCAGCCGGGCGGTGTCGCGCAGGGTGCGGGCCGTCGCCGCCTCGGGGACGGAGACGGCGAGGGACGGGTGGATCAGCTCCTCGGTGCAGTAACGGACGAGGTGCTTCTCGGCGTGGGTCAGGATCACCGAGGCGTCGGCGTCACTGTCGGCGTCGTTGCAGACGAGGCCGAGTACGCACCGGATTCCCGCGTCGCGGGCGGCCGCGGCCACCAGCTCCACGTCCACCGGCGCCCGGGTGCCCGCCTCGGCGACGGTGGTGAAGCCGCCGCGCAGTGACTCCAGCGCGGCGAGCTTCGCGGCGACGTACACGGCTTCCTCGTCGAGAGCGCCCTCCAGGGGCACCCACAGCCGACGGAAGATCTCGGAGGGCTCACCGAAGGCCAGGGCAGCGCCGAAGGTCTGGGTGAGGTGGTGGTGGGCGTCGACGAATCCCGGCATCAGGATGTGTCCGCGCAGCCTTACGGGCGTCAGGTGGGGGTACGTCCGCTCCAGCTGTTCGGCCGGTCCGACCGCGAGGAAGGTGTCGCCGCTGACGACGGCCGCGTAGTGGTCCATCGGTCCGTCGGGTGTCAGCACCACGTCGGGAGCGAGGAGCAGCGCGCCGTCGGAGCGCAGGCGGTCGGGGGTCGGGCCGGGCGGATGTACCTGGTGACGCAGGTCGGTCGGGTCGGGCAGGTCGGTCATCGGGCTCTTTCCGGTGCGGGTGCGGTCAGGAGTGCTGGGCGGGGGCGGGCTCGCCGGCCCCCGCGTCGGCCTGGGCCGGGACGGTGGTGGTGGCGGGGGTTTGCGCGCGCGCGAACCGCGGCCGTATGTGGTGGAAGAGGATGTTGAGTACGGCGGCGACGAACGCCCCCACAGCGACGCCGCTTTCGAGCAGGATCCGGAGGCCGGGCGCGAAGCCTCCGTACACGCCGGGAATGAGGATCGGCAGCAGCCCGAGGGCGATGGCGACGGCGCAGATGAACGTGTTCGTGTGCTGGTCGAGGTCGGCGCGTCCGAGCATCTGTACGCCGAGGACCATGATGACGGCGAAGACGACCATGGCGGTGCCGCCGACGACGGCGGACGGGACGACGCTGATCGCGCGGGTGACGGGCGCGAGGAAGCCGATGACGATGAGGACCACGCCCGCGGCGGCGGTGACGTACCGGCTGCGTACGCCGGTGACACGGACGATGCCGATGTTCTCGCCGCTGGTCACCATCAGCGGCAGGCCGAAGAAGCCGCCGAAGAGGGAGGTGAGCGCGTCGCCGCGGATGGTCTTGGGAACGTCCTCGCGCTTGTCGATGTCCTTGCCGACGGCCTCCGCGTTGATGACGGTCTGCCCGGTGGCCTCCGCCATGGAGGCGAGGCTGTAGAGCATCAGCGGCAGCGCGGCGAGCAGGTTGAACTCGGGCGAGCCGAACGGCAGGAGCTGGGGGACGTTCAGGAGCCCGCCCTCGGCGGCGGAAGCGGCGTCGACGCTGCCGAGGGCGAAGGCGAGGACCGTACCGGCGATCAGGCCGAGCATGACGGCGAGCTGCCGCAGCACCCCGGTGAACAGCCAGTAGAAGACGACGGTGAAGCCGATCGTCGCGAAGCCGAGCAGGAGGCTGGTGGTGTCGGCGAAACCGGGCTGCCCGGGGCGGCCGGTGACGAGCAGCGCGCCGACCTTCACCAGGTTGACACCGACGATGACGATCATCGTGCCGATGACGAGGGCGGGGAAGAACGCCAGCAGCCGGGAGAAGACGGGCAGCACGACGAAGTAGAAGGCGGCGGTGATGATCACCGCGCCGCTCGCGGTCGGGAGGCCGTGCTGTTCGGCGATGGCCAGGAAGAGGATGAGCGGGGCGCCGCCGGGCAGCATGACGAACGGCAGTCTGGGGCCGAACTTCCACGGCCCGAGGGACTGGATCAGGCTTCCGACCCCGGAGAGCAGGAAGGCCGCCGAGAGCAGGTCGACGGTCAGACCGGGGTCGAGGCGCAGGGTCGCGCTCATCAGGAAGATCGCCGAGATGGGGGTCGCGGCCATGACGAGGACGTGCTGGACACCGAAGAGCAGG
Source organism: Streptomyces sp. NPDC003016 (assembly GCF_053591455.1). Classification (NCBI taxonomy): domain Bacteria; kingdom Bacillati; phylum Actinomycetota; class Actinomycetes; order Kitasatosporales; family Streptomycetaceae; genus Streptomyces; species Streptomyces sp. NPDC003016. The sequence continues at coordinate 72,186 of NZ_JBSFTV010000034.1, read as the reverse complement.
ATCCTGCCGATCGGGCGGGATTCGTCCACGGGGTGCGGCGCGGGGGAACTCGTGGGAGGAGACGGGGGGAGGGACCCGGGAAGGGACGCGGGAAGGGACGCGGGAAGGGACGCGGGAAGGGACGCGGGAAGGGACGCGGGAAGGGACGCGGGAAGGGACGCGGGGAGGGACTCGGGGCGGGGACTGGGCACGTTCGAGCTCCGTTCGGCTCGCTCCGGTTTCGACCGTGATCCGGCCCGGGACGGGGGCCAAATCGATTCGGCCAAATCGATTTGGCCGCCAGTATGTAAGGGCTCCCAGGGTGCGTCAAGGGATCCGGCGCAGCTCTTGAACCGGTCGGCACCGGTCGGCACCGGCGGGCACCGGCCGGTGCCCGCCGGATGGACGCCGGATGGACGCCGGGGAGGGGCGGGACCGGCGAACGGGTGGTTCTGTGGGTGCGCGGCTTCATGTCCGGCAGGCCGGGCATCCGTTCGTCGAACGGTTTCGAGCCGAGGAACGGTGTGGTGATGACTGAGTACGAACGTTCACGCACAATGCCGGCGCTGCCCGAGCACATCTTCGACCAGGCGGCCAATGTGGACCAGTTGGACCAGTGGCTGCCGGAGGCACTGCATGTGCGCGCCGAGGAACTGCCCGCCGTCACCGTCCACGAGGACCGCACCGACGAGGACACCTCGGCGCTGCTGCGCGCGCAGAAGGACCAGATGCGGCTGGAGTGGGGGACCAGGGACCAGGGAAGTTACACCGGGTGGCTCCAAGTGGCCGGTCTCGGCAGCGGGGCCTCCGAGGTGACGGTGCATCTTTCGTTCTTCGACGAGGACCACGACCCCGGCGAGAAAGCCGTGAACGACGCCCTCGACCACAGTCTTGAGCGTCTGGAGCATCAGGTACGGCTGCGCGTCGACGGTGCGGCCGGCTGAAGAATCCGGTCCCCCGTCCGCCGTTCTCCGCCGTCAACTGCCGGGCTCGTCCTCGGCGGGGGCGATACGGCTGCGGATGCTGTACCGGCCCGCCGCGAGCTCCGGCAGCGTCCGCAGGCTCACGGTCACCGGCCCGGCGAAGCTGTAGCGCCGCCGGGTGGCGTGTTCGCGCACCCTGTCCGCCAGTTCGGGTCCCACCCATGCGGTGTAGGGATCGAGCTCGTGGTGGGTACACGGAGGCAATGCGACGACGAAAGAGTTCGGCACCAGAACGCGCCCCCTCCCCAGGATCAGGGCGTTCTCGTCGCACTCCCGGCGGAGTACGGCCACGACCTCGACCGGCTCCCGGGCGGGCCGGAACACCCAGGCCCACCCGGCGGCACCCCAACGCTCCAGCGTCCGTTCGACCTTGCTGACATCGCTCATTGCCTTCCGCTGCCCCCTGCGGACCGTTCCATGGGGGCCCGTTCGGGTACCCCTTGTCGGCGGTTGTCGCTGGTTCTCCCCGGATCGCAGGAAAGCCGCCGAGCGCCGAAAATGGCATGTGAACGGGCGTATGAACGTCCGGGAGGGCCGAATGATCTCCGCTTCCACGACTACCGGGCACTTCAGCCAGTGAGGACCACCCGATGAGTGATCAGACACCTTCCCAGGCAGAGGGCGAACGCGAGGACGAGGAGCCCGAGAACGCGCGCCAGACGACCCCTTCCCAGGCAGAGGGCGAGCGGGACGACAACGAGGGGCAGGGGCCGGAGGGCGGCGCCGCTTCCGGGTAATTCCCTCCCCGCCTCCTCTGCCACCGCCCCACCCCTCTGCGGGCGGGAGACCCGCCTGCCAGTCTCGACAGGAAAGGGCCGCGGCGGAGGAGGGCTCGGGATGTCCGACGGTCGCCCCGCAGGGGCGCAGCGCATGGAGTCCGAGCGCGTCGTCCGGGACTGGAGCCCGCTGGACGTGGCCCGCGCGATGATCGCCCACTCCCCCGATCCGCTTCCGGAGCCTCAGACGCCGGCCCGGGAGTGGCGTCGGTGGGAGTCCGGCGGGACCGAACCCCGGGACCACAGGGCGCTGATCTCCAAGGTGTTCGGTACGCCGGCCCTCGCCCTCTTCCCTCCGGAGCGCCACCGCGGCAGCCGGTCCGGGGCGCGGGCCGCCGCGGGAACGGACACCGCTGAGGTCATCGCGCGGCTGCGCGCGAACGACGTGGACCGGGCCACGCTCGACGCCCTCGCGCTCACGGTCGACCTGCTGTGCTCGCAGTACGCCCGCATGCCGGGCGAACACCTGCTGTCGGAGGGCCGTTCCTGGTCGCGCCGGCTCTCCGGAGTGCTGCGGTCGCGGCGACCGACCGCGTCCGAGCGCCGGGAGGTTCTGGTACAGGCGGGGATGCCGGCGCTGCTGATCGGCTGTGTGGAGTACGACTCGGGTTCCTGGGACGGTGCCGAGGCCGCCCGGCGGGCCGCGCTGTCCTTGGCGAGCGAGGCGGGCCATCCCCGGATCGCCGGGTGGGGGCACGAGATGCGTGCCTGGTTCGCGTTGACCCGGGGAGACCTGCGTGAGGTGATCGCGGCCTCGGAGGAGGGCATCGCGGCCGCGCCGCACACGGACGCCGAGGTGCAGTTGTGGGCGCAGAAGGCCACGGCGTGGGCGCGGATCGGCGACCGGCGCCGGGTCGAGACCGCTCTGGACCGCGGCCGCGGTCTCCTTGAGGAGTTGGGGCTGCCGGGGAGCCAGGAGAACCACTTCACCGCCGACCCCGCGAAGTGGGACTTCTACTCGATGGACTGCTACCGCAAGCTCGGCGAGGACCGGCTTGCCGAGAATCTCGCCCGTGAGGTGCTGCGGGTCGGTGTCGACCACGACGGTACGGACCGCTCACCGATGCGGAACGCGGAGGCGCGTATCACCCTGGGTGTCGTCGCCGCCCGGCAGGGCGCGTTCGACGATGCGGTCGCCTTCGGCATGAAGGCGCTCGGCGGCGGACGCCGTTCCCTGCCGTCCCTCTCCATGGTCGCCGAAGACCTCGGCGGCGTCCTGGCCCGGCAGGCCCCGGGCCGACCCGGCGTACGGACTTCCTCGACCACCTGCGGACGCTGCCCCGCGCCTGAGCGCGGGAACGCCGTCGTGCGTCGCCGAGGGCCGGCCCGCCGCGGGCTCAGTGTCCGGCTGCCCGTGCCTTGATCAGGTCCTCCAGCGACGTGTCGTGCGGGAGCTGGCCTCCCGGTGTCAGCTTGTCCACCACCTCCGGCAGGACCTGGGCGAGCTGGTCGGCAGCCTCGTCCGGGGTCAGCCCCGCCTCCTGGGCCACCTTCTGGAGTGTGCCCGGCGGCAGCACCTCTGCGAGCTGCGCGCCGTCGATCGGCTCGTTGTCGCCCGCTCCGACCCATGTGTGGGCCTGGTGCCCCAGTCCTCGTTCGCCGAACACCGCCAGCAGACGGTCCAACGGGTTGCCGCTCCCTGCCGTACTGCCGCTGAGCGAGCCGAGCAGGGAGCCGAGGAGAGCCGCCCTTCCGTCACCCTTCCCCAGCAGCCCTTCGAGCAGTCGCCCCAGGTCTTCTCCCGCCACGGTCAGCCCTTTCCTCGCCGGTGGAGCCGGTGGCGTACAGCGCGCCACCGGCGGATGTGCCACCCGTCTACCCACATGTCTGCGCGCTACCCGGAAAGTCACCCGTCCGCCGCGCGGAGCGCCCCCGCGCACACGCGGTCCCTGACGGGACGGGTCTACGGCAGCTCGACCGTCTCTATGCCCGGGTTCATTTTGTGCAGTTCGGCGGGCCGGTCGGTGATGACGGGCCAGCCCGGACGCCGCAGAGCGAGGTGCGCGGCGTGGGCGGTGGCGAGGTCGACCTGGGCCATGGTGGCCAGGTCGGCGACGGCCAGGGCGGTGGGGCGGTCGAGGTCGTGGAACTCGAAGACCGGTGCGGCCAGCGCCAGGTCGACCTGCTCACGGCGGCGGGGCGAGATGTCGTGGCCGATCAGTCCGGCCGCCAGGACGGTCGTGGGGACGTAGAGCACCTGGATCTGTTCGACCGAGACGACGACTCGGGCCACCATGAAGGGCCGGCCGAGGACGAGCTGCCGGATCGCACCGGCGTCGAGGATGTACCCGCCGATCACGCGGCCGCGCCCGCGTTGTTGCCGCGCCGGTCGGAGGTCTGGGCCCACTCCAGGGCTCTCGCCCACTCCTTGGGGCTGGTCCGCTCGACCTCGGCGGCCCAGCCCTCGATGATGCGGCGGGCGCGCTCCTCACGCCCCAGACGCTCTTCGACCGCTTCGGTCACGTACGCCGACACGGACTCGATGCGCTTCTCCTGGGCGAGCTTCCTCAGCATGGCCGCGCTGTCCGCCGGGATCGTGATGGTCACACGTTCCTTCTCCGTCATACGGTCAGCGTACGACCGTATGCGTCGGCGCGGCAGGGGGCCGAAAGAGGCAGCCCGGGCGACCGGGCCCGGCCCTCAGGCCGCCGGGGCCAGTTCGGCGCGGCCGAAGAGGAGGGCGTAGCCCCTGGGGAGGAGGGCGGTGATGCGCCGGGTGAGGTCGTCCCCCGCGCAGTCCGCGACGACACTGAGCACGGAACCGACTCCCCAGCGGGCGGCAGGGGGCGTGAGGTCCCCGAGTCTGCCGGCGACGGCATCGACGAACTCGGGTGCGGTCAGGGCCTGGGCAGCCGGGGTCTGACGGGCGAGGATGCAGGCCGCCTCCACCGGCAGGCACCGCGTCAGCGCGCGGCGCTCGTCGCCGGTGATGTGCGTGCCCAGCACAGTCAGCACGGCGCGCAGGACGCGCTCCGCCTCGGCGTCGGTGGCGTACTGCCCCGAGACGCGGACCTGCTGTATGAGTTCGTTCCACCGCATGACTGTGGCTGCCTTCCCTCTGCTGTTTTATGTGTTGAATACACGGACCGAACGGTCCGGAAGTTCTGGGTGTTCTGGGTGTTCTTGGTGTTCTTGATGTCCTGGATGGTGTGAATCCGAACTGGATGTCCGGATTCAGAGTGCCTCCTCGCCAGGGCCGCAGCACCTTGTGCGCGACCTCGGCCGGGCCACCGGGCCGACGCCGCCGGACGCACCGGCGCTCATGTCACCTCGGGGCGGCCGAAGAGGAGGTCGTAACCGGGGGGAAGCTGGAGCAGTACACGGCGCATCAGTTCGTCGCCCGCCGCGTCGGCCACGACGCTGAGGACGGCGCCGACATCCCACTTGGCGGTCTCTTCCGTGGCCCCCTCGATCCACGCCGCTGTCGCCCGCACGAACCGCTCCGGCCCGAGCGGTTCGGCGGCCGGGAGCGGGTTGAGCAGCAGGAGCGCACACGTTTCCGGCAGCCGGGAGGCGAGCTCCGCCCGCTCCGAGCCCACGACGTGCGCACCCAGCAGAGCGATCACCACGCGGGTGGCCCGCTCGGCCTCCTGGCGCGAGGGGTACTGACCCCGCTCCTGGACGGCGGCCAGGAACGCATCCCACTTGATCACCATGCCGGCCCTCTCTCGTGCGTGTCGGTGTCGGCGTGCGCCCGCTCGCGGGGCGGGGGCACGGGCCGGAGATCACGACCCGTGCCCCCGCCCCGCCGGGTTCAGCCGCTGATCTGCTTCTGTGAGCTTCCGCCACTGATGGCGATCTTGCGCGGCTTGGCCTGCTCGGCGACCGGAATGGTCAGGCGCAGCACTCCGGCGTCGTAGGAGGCGTCGATCCGCTCGGTGTCGAGCGTCTCACCGAGGAACATCTGGCGGCTGAAGGAACCCGTAGGCCGTTCCGTGATCAGGACCTCCGCGTCTTCGCTCGCGTGGGAGCGGCGCTCGGCCTTCACGGTCAGCACGTTCCGCTCGACGTCCAGGTCGATCGACTCGGGGTCCACCCCGGGCAGGTCCATTTCGACGACGAAGGTGTCACCGTCCCGGAAGGCGTCCATCGGCATGGCCGTCGGCCGTGCAGTGGTGCCCATCAGCTGCTGGGTCAGCCGGTCGAGTTCACGGAAGGGGTCGGTCCTCATGAGCATCATCGGTCACTCCTTTCCCGGATACGGGATGCACATGGCGACACCACCTATATAGCTCTCCGCAGCAAAGTTGACAAGCCCCCGCTCAATCCCGACGCGGTCAATTTTCGGCGTACGACCGGAACACGACGACGGCCCCGGCGCCGGGCGGGCGCCAGAGCCGTCACCGTGCGGTGACCTGCGGGAGTCGTGAAGAGCCGGGACAGCGGTCAGCCGCCGGGCTTGATACGGCCGCGCCAGGCGCCGGTCTCGCCGCCCTTGTGCTCGATGTAGTCCTTGAAGCGACGCATGTCGCCCTTGACGCGCCGGTCGATCATTCCCGTCATGTCGGCGGCCTTCTCCGCGACGCCGCTCGTCTCGACGTCCATCACGAGCTCGACCCGGGTGTGCGTGTCGTCGAGGCGCTCGAACCTGACCAGGCCCTTCTGCTTCGTGTCGCCGCTCGTCGTACGCCAGGCGATCCGGTCGTCGGGGAGCTGGTCGATGATCTCGGTGTCGAACTCCCGCTCGACTCCCCCGATCTTCGTGACCCAGTGGTTGTGGCGGTCGTCGATCTGCCTGACTTCCTCCACCCCCTCCATGAAGTTCGGGAACTCCTCGAACTGCGTCCACTGGTCGTAGGCGGTGCGAACGGGGACCTCGACCTCGACCGTCTCCTTCACCGTGCTCATCAGCGCCTCCTCTTTCCGTGACGCGCGGCAGCGTGCCCGCCGCGCGGATCTTGGCACGTCGCATCGGGTACCCGGTGATCGCCCGCCTAGTCGGGGGTGTGGAGGAAGAGCCGCTGTTTTCCTCCATGGGGCCGTACTCGCCCGAGGACCGCGAGGATCACGCTCCACGGACCGGAGGCTCAGAGCTCCTTGGACCGCTCACCCGACCGGCCGACACGCATCCTGCCCCGGAGCCTGGCCACCAGCGGGTACTTCTCCCGCTGCTCACGGGACTGCCGGTCCAGCTCCTCCACCAGCCTCATCGAGCGTTTCTCCACGTCCAGCTCGTCCAGGATCCGGTCGATCTCGGCCAGCAGCGCTCCGTGCAGCTGCCACTGGCGCGGATGTTCCTGTACGCCGGCGAGGAGCATGTGCGCGACGATCTCGCGGCTGGCGCGGCTGGCGGCGAGCTCCTTCACCAGCCGTTCCTCCGCTTCCTCCGCGTTGACGGTGACCTGCGTGGTGATCAGTACGGCGAAGCTCTCGACCGCGCGGGCCATGTGCGTGAACAGCTCCCGCAGGGCGTCGGCGATGTCCGGGGCGAAGAGTGACTCCTCAGTCCGCGCCTTGGCGAGATCGGTCATCGTGCGGCACACCGTACGGAGCACCACCGCGCAGATCTCCAGGGTGTCCAGACCGGTGCGCAGCACGATGCGGAAGAGCAGGCCCTCCTTGACACGGGGGTTGAGCCGGAGGCTGTCCTCCGCCTGCCGCAGGGACGCGTCCACCTCGACGATGTCATGGTCCAGCCGGCGCGCCTCGTGCAGCAGGGCGGCGGCCTCCGCCACGGGGGTGTGGCCGCACACCTCGTCACCGAGACACATCAGCAGCCCGCGCATGCGGCCCGCGAGACCTTCGATGGCCGCACTGGCGGGCTGCACCCACACCGGTGGCACGAACAGGACGTTGAAAAGCAGTCCGACGACCGCCCCGATCAGTGTTTCCAGCACCCGGTCCCAGGCCGACTCGGCGACCCGCGTCGTGACGCCCAGCACCAGCATGGCGCTGATCGCCACCTCGGGAACGAACTCACCGGCCCGTACGAAACGGCCGATCACCAGTGAGGCGAGGATGATCAGCCCCAGGCTCCACCAGGACAGACCCACCAGGGAGCTGAAGCCGATGGCGATGACAACGCCCACCACCACCGAGTTCACTCGGCGCATGCTGGTGGTGAGGGTCGCGTACAAGGTGACCTGGACGACGAGCAGCGCGGTCAGCGGCGCGGTCAGCGGCGCCGGTTCGCTGCTCAGCATCAGAGCGACGACGTAGGAGATCACGGCGGCCACGGTGGACCGGACCGTCTGCACGACCACGGGCTCTTTGTGACGCCGGACGAGATTCAGCAAAGGGTCGGTAACTTCAGGCACGTTCAGCCTCTTCCCCGTCTTTGCCACCACAGGCCACATCAGTGATCAAGCACACATGCGCTCGCCCTGCCCCGGTGGCGGGCTCGTCCCGCCCGGGGGCGGGAGCGGGGACGACAGCGGCTCCGCCCGTCGAACGGGCGGAGCCGGCCGGCGTGGGCTCAGTCGTCGAGGCTGATGCGCAGCTTGGCGTAGTCGTCGTCGATGACGACCTCGGCCTGCCCCTCGGCCTCCGCGTACGTGCCGGTGCCGCCGGTGACCGCCGCGTCGCCGCCGTACGGGCCGGGGCCGAACACGTCCATGCTGCCGCTCATGGTGATGCTGCCCTGGTCGGTCCGCAGCACGCTCTGGCACTGTGCGACGACACCCTGGGGCGTCGCTTCGACAGCGCTGCAGTGAGTCGTGGCGTCACCGATCTTCTTGCCGGGCTTGCCCGTCTTGAACTCGTACAGGTGCGCGTAAACGGTCCAGTCGGCGCCCTCGCGTACCGAGCGCGGAATGGTGTCCGAGTGCTTGTGCGCCAGCCAGTTGAGCACCTTGGCCTTGGCCGCGGTCTCGGGCAGGGGGGTCGGTGCCGCCTGGGCGGTGAAGGCGAGGGCACCGGTGGCGGCCACCGCCATGGCGGCGGTGGTCACGGCGGCGGACAGCTGTCGGGCACGGGAACGGAGCATGGAACCTCCAGAAGACGAGAGTGGGATCGCCCGGCTCCATGGAGGCGACGGGCGAAAGCGAGCCCACCTCAACGCGTGGAAACCGCTGCGGGCGATCGCCACGAGCGAAGAGTCACCCGCCTGGTTGCGCGCCGTCACCCTTTCGGCCTTCAGGAGGTCTTCCTCTTCGGCCCTCGGGGAGCCCCTCTCTTCGGCCCTCAGGAGGCCCTCCTCACCGAGCGGCCTCGGCTCTCGGACCCGTGGCCGGCGCACCCGGGGGCGGGCGGCGTGGTAAAGCGGCGGGCGCGTGTCAGGAGCGGGACGGGGCAGCCGCCTCGACGGCGGCGTGGCACCGCTCGACCACCGGCCGCGGATCATGTGCGTAACCGCCGTCGCCGAAGAGCTCGAAGGTCATGTATCCGCCGTACTGCCGGCGGTCGAGGGCGGCCAGGTAGTCGGCCAGCGGCAGCTCCCCGTCGCCCCACGCCAGGTGTCCCGCGGGGCGGCCGTCGATGAGGTGGACGTGCCGGATGCGGTCGCCGAGCGCGTCGAAGGCGTCGTCCACGGTCTCCCCGGCGACAGCCATGGCGACCGTGTCGAGCACGGCGCCGAGGTTCGCCGCGCCGATCTCGTCGGTCATCGCCGCGAGGGTGCGGTAGTCGTTGACGAGGTTCGACTCCACGCGCTGGAGCGGTTCGAGTACGCACTCCACCCCCAGGGTGTCCGCGTAGGCGGCGATGTCGCCGACCGCTTCGACGGAGCGGCGCCACGCGACGTCCGCCGGTTCGCTCTCGTCACCGCGCCCGGGGGTCACCAGGAGCAGTTCCGCGCCGAGTTCCGCGCACAGCTGCGCCGCGCGGCGGAACATGCGGATGCTCTCGGTGCGCAGCCAGGGGACCGGTGAGGCCACGTTGACCGGGTACATCACCTGCTCGGGGGTGAGGCAGTGCGTCCGGAGGCCGCGTGCCGCGGCGAGGCGCCGGACGCTCCGCGCGTCGGCGTCGGTCAGCCGCGGGATGTGGAAGTGGGGCGCGATGCCCCACAGTTCGAGCTTCTCACGGCCGAGGTCGGCCATGTCGTCGAGGAACCGCTCGAACGGCAGGTGCTGGTAGGCGAAGTTGGATCCGGTGATCTGCCGGGTGGAGAGGGCCATCGGGGCTCCTTCGTAGCTGGCGCGCGGTCACTTTCCGATGCCGTCGGCGAGGCCCTTGACGATGTAGCGCTGCCCGAAGAAGAAGAGCAGCACCACCGGTACCGCAGCGATCGCCATGCCGGCGAAGACGACGGGGAAGTCGGTGCCGTGCTTGCTCATCAGGCTCGTCAGGCCCACCGGAAGGGTCTGTACGTCGCTGCCGTTGGTGAAGACCATGGCGAAGAGGTACTCGTTCCAGGCGAAGAGGACGTGCAGCAGCACCGTGGAGGTGATGACCGGTTTGCACATCGGCAGGATGATCCGCCAGAACGCGGTCCAGCGGCCGGCGCCGTCGATCTCGGCCGCCTCGTCGACCTCGCGCGGCAGGTCGATCATGTAGGCGCGGATCAGGAAGGTCGTGAAGGGGACGCGGAAGGCCGTGTACAGGATGAGCAGTGCCCAGAAGCTGTTGTAGAGGCCCATCGCCTGGAACATCCGCACCAGGGGCACGAGCGCCACGGTCGGGGTGAGCATGAGCCCGCCGAGGATGACGGCGGTGAGCACCTTGTTGAGCGGGATGTTCACGCGGGTGAGTCCGTACGCCGCCCAGGCGCTGATGAACACGGTCGCGACCGTGGAGACCACCGTGACCAGCACACTGGCCATGAGGTAGTCGCTCACCCCGCGGTTCCACGCCTTCTGGTAGTTCGCGAAACTCCAGTCGACGGGGAGCGCGAACGGGTCGTCGAAGAGTTCGGCGTTGGTCTTGAACCCGTTGAGCACCATCCACAGCAGCGGGTAGAGCACGACCACCGCGAGGCCGAGCAGGAAGGCCCACATGAAGACGCGCGCGATCGCGCCGAGGAAGCCGAGGCGGCTCACCATTCCACCCTTCTCTTACGGGTGATCCACAGCTGCGCCACGGCGAGGGCGAGGGTGATCACGAAGATCACCGTGCCGATCGCCGCCGCGTAGCCGAAGTCGTTGCGTACGAAACCGTTGCGGTACAGCCAAGTGCCCAGCACCTGGGACGAGTTGTTGGGGCCGCCGCTGGTCATCACCATGACCTCGTTGAACACCTGGAACGCGCCCGAGACGGTCACCATCATCATGAGGCCGGTCATCTCGCGCACCAGCGGGAGCGTGACGTGGAAGAAGCGGCGGACCGGCCCGACGCCGTCGAGGGAGGCCGCCTCGTACAGCTCGGAGGGGATGCGCTGGATCGCGATGGCGAACAGCAGGGTGCAATATCCGAAACCCTGCCACTGGCTCATCGCGATGACGGCGAACATCGCGGTGCTCTCCTGCCCCAGCCACGCCTGGCCGAACCGGCCGAGTCCCACCGCTTCGAGCACGTGGTTGAGCAGGCCCAGCCTGGGTTCGTAGACGAAGTAGAAGAGCAGGCCCGCGACGGTGAGGGAGATCGCCGAGGGGATGAAGTAGACCGCCCGGAGAACGCGTGCCCAGCGCCGGCCTCGGATGCTTTCGACGAGTGCGGCGAGCAGCAGGGCGCCGCACACCTGGAACACGATCGACAGGGCCGCGTACCAGAGGTTGTTGGCGAACGACGACCAGAAGACCGGGTCGTCGAAGAGTTCGCGGTAGTTCTCCAGGCCGACGTACTCCTGGCTTCCGCTGTAGATGTCCCACGTCAGCGTGGAGAACCCGAAGTTCTGCACGAGCGGCAGGTAGACGAACACCCCGAGCAGGGCGAGGGCCGGAATGACCCAGGCCAGCCCGAGCGCCCTTCGGCACACGGTGCGCACCGGCATGTCTCCCTTCGGCCGTGCGGCTACTTGGCCGACTTCGAGGCCCGGCGCACGCTCTCGAGCACTTCCTCGGGAGACATGCCGCCACTGATCAGCGCCTCGCCGCCGGCCAGCCAGGCGTCGGCGACCTCGGGCGCCGTCACCATGTCCAGCCAACCGGCCAGGCGCGGCGCCTTGTTGACCGTCTCGATGCCCTGGAAGACGGCCTGGCTGGAGGTCTCGGGGGTGACCGCGCCGACGACCGTGCTGGGCTGGCCGTAGGGGGGCGAGGAGAGCGTCTTCGCGTTGCGGCGCTCCGTCACGAACTTCATGAAGTCGACGGCGAGGGCCGCTCGCGGCGACCTGGCGTTGACGAGGTACCCCTCCGGCGCCCCCTCGATCGCCTCGGGGTCGCCCTTCGCGCCTTCGGGTACGGGCAGCGGGTGGACGGCCAGGTTCTGGGGCGTGAGAGCCCCGGGCCCGGCTCCCGAACCGGCCGCGGTCGCGTTGTCGAACTCGAGGATCTCCTGGTAGTACATCGCCGCCTTGCCGCGGGAGAACGCCTCCTGCGCCGAGGTGTAGAGCACGCCGTTGGTGCCGCCGCGGGTGTCGGTGCAGGTGCTGACCAGGGTCTTGAACTGCTTGAGCGCGGTGAGGTAGCCGGTGTCGTCGAGCGTGGCCGTCGCGGGGTGGTGGTCCGCTTCGCGGATCTCGCGCGGCACGTGGTAGGCGAAGAGCTGCTGCAGGTAGTGCAGGGCGGGCCAGCCGTCCTTGTTGCCGAAGGCGATGGGCTCGTATCCGGCCCTGCGCAGGTGCGGGCAGCTGTCGACGAGTTCCTCGAAGTCGGTGGGCACCTCGACGCCGGCCTCGGCGAAGGCGGCCTTGTTGTATCCCATGAACTTGCCGTTGTTGTACAGGGGTATCCCGTAGTACCGGCCGTCGTGGGCGAAGGCGGACAGGGACGCCCTGCTGAAGGTCCGGCCCCACTCGGTGTCGGGGCCGATCACCTCGGTGAGGTCCGACGCGCGGCCGCCGCGCACGAAGTTCTCGGCCCAGTTGCCCGTCCACGTGAAGTAGAGGTCGGGAAGGGCGTCGGAGGCGGTGAGCGTCTTGGTCTTGTCCTTGATGCTCTGGTCGGTCTCCTGGATGAGTTCGACCTTCACCCCGGGATGCTTCCGCTCGTACGCGGCGGCGAGGTCCTCGAAGTACGGACTGAGGGGATCGCCCGCGAACTTGGTGAGGATGCTGAGGGTGCCGGAGAACTCCGGCTCCGCGGTGACGTCGGCCGCCGGAGCTTTCACCGGCCCGGCGAAGCAGCCGGTGAGGGCGAGCACCGAGGCCCCGAAGAGTGCCGCGTACCTCGTCAGTGCACGAGCGCGCATGGGCTTCCTTTCTGACACGGATCTGACACGAACCGCTGGTGTGCGGCGACTGTACAGAGATTCTGATACCGGTACCAGATACAGAAGCAAGATCTTCTTTTCGGCCCGCCGGAGCCGGTCTCCGGGCGGGTGGGCCACAGCCCCCCGTCACGAATACCCGCTGCTGGGAGTGGAGTTGGGCACCCCTCGCAGGAGGTCCGTGCTGCCACGGTATTGACGGTGCGCATCCGCTGTGTCAGCGTGATCCCCGCGTGATACCGGTATCAGGTCGCTCAGCGCCGCCGGCCGCACCCTTTCCTGAAAGGACGCGAAGATGCTCGGATTCAACGAGCCGGAATTCCTCTCCCAGCTGGCGAGCACGGTGGCGTTGCGCCCCCGGATCGAGGAGCTCGCCGACCGCCTCGTGGACGAGGGGTTCGACAACCTCTTCCTCGTCGGCGCCGGCGGCACGTACGCCCAGATGTGGCCCTACGAACAGCTCGCCCGGCGCATCTCGACGCTCCCCGTACGGGCCGTGGTCGCCGCCGAGCTGGCCGTCGCGGGCGATGCCACGCTCGGCGAGCGCTCGGTGGCCGTCTTCACCTCCGTGTCGGGTACGACGGAGGACAGCCTCCGCGCCGTCGAGTTCTGCAGGTCCAAGGGCGCCCGGACCGTCGGCTTCACCGGGTACGCCGATTCGCCCGTCGCCCGCAGCGTCGACGTCGCGCTCGTGTCGGAGCCGAAGGCCTGGCCGTTCGACCCGCAGATGCTGCTGCTGATGGGCCGGCTGTTCGCGCGCCGGGGCGAGTTCGAGGGGTACGAGGAACTCGCCGGCGAGCTCGCGGACATCCCGCGCGTCCTCCTCGACGTGGCCAGGCAGGCCGACGCTCCGGCAGCCGCCTTCGCCGAGGCCCATCAGGACACCGACTACCACTTCCTCGTCGGCGGCGGAAACCTGTGGGGCTTCACGTACCTCTACTCCATGTGCATCCTCGAGGAGATGCAGTGGCTGCGCACCACCCGGGTGCACAGCGCCGAGTTCTTCCACGGCTCCCTGGAACTGCTGGAGAAGGACACCAGCGTGATCGTCTTCCAGGGAGAGGACGAGACGCGCGCCCTGACCGACCGCGCCGAGGCCTTCGCGAAGCGCGTCTCCCACGACGTCACCGTCTTCGACACCCGCGACTACGCGCTGGAGGGCATCAGCCCCCGGTTCCGCGGTCTGCTCGCCCCGCTCGTGCTCGACACGGTGATGGGCCGGGTCAGCAAGCATCTGGAACGCGTACGCGACCACTCGCTCGACCTGCGCCGCTACTACCGGGTCATGGACTACTGAGCGGCGGGCCCGCCGCCCCCGCCCGGTGAACGGCCGGGCGCGGGCGGCGGGTTCCGCGCACTCCCCTCGGACACGCCGGTGCCCCGCCCGCACCGTGCCCCACTCGGCCCCCGCACCCCTGGCTCACCGGGCCCGCGCACAGGAGAACCCCTATGAGAGTCCTCGGCTTCGGCGACAACATCGTCGACCGCTTCGTCGACCGCGGCATCGACTACCCGGGTGGCAACAGCGTGAACGTGGCCGTCTACGCCCGGCGCCTCGGCCTGGAGGCCGCCTACCTCGGCGTCTTCGGCGACGACGCTCTCGGCCGCTTCCTGCGCGGGGCCGTCACCGCGCAGCGGGTCGCCGTGGACCACTGTGTCGTACGGGCCGGCGAGACCGGCCTCTCCACCCTGCGCGTCGACGACGGCGACCGCGTCTTCCTCGGTTGGAACGGCGGCGGTGTCACGGTGCGGGAGCCGCTCGTACTCGACGGCGAACTGCTGTCGTACGCCGCCTCCTTCGACCTCGTGCACTCCAGCGTGTACTCCCGCAGCGAGAGCGAACTGCCCAAACTCGCCGGCCGGGGACCGCTCGTGACCTTCGACCTGTCGAGCGACGACGAGTTCCGCACCCCCTCCTACCTCGACCGCGTCTGCCCGCACGCCGACCTGGTCCTGCTGTCCTGCTCGCACCTCGACGAGCCCGCCACCCGCGCGCTCCTGGCCGAGGCCGTGGGCCGGGGGGCCAAGCTGGCGCTCGCCACCCGCGGCGTCGACGGAGCGATCGCCCACGACGGCCGCGCGACCGTCGCGGCGCCGGCGCGCCGGGTGGAGGGAGCGAGAAGCCTCGTCGACACGATGGGCTGCGGTGACGCCTTCCTCACCGGCTTCGCGGTCTCCCTGCTGCGGGGCGGCTGGTCCGCGGACGCCCCGCCCGGCCGGCACCTGGTCGAGCGCGCCCTCCGGGACGGAGCCGACGCCGCCCATGAACAGTGCTTCGTCGAAGGAGCCTTCGGTCACGGGCGGCCCAGCGGGCAACCGGCCGTGTCTAGCATGTGGCAAGCCTTCGACCGAGAGAAGTGAGGTACGGATCCATGCCAGCAGACCGGGGCCGCACGCCGGGATCACCGACGATCTCCGAGGTGGCCGCCGAGGCCGGCGTCGGCCGGGCGACCGCGGCCCGGACGCTCGGCGGGTACGGATACGTCAGCCCCGAGCTGAAGGAGCGGGTTCTCGCGGCGGCGGAGAAGCTCGGCTACCGCGCGAACGCGCTGGCGCGCAGCATGTCGACCGGTGTCAGCCACACCCTCGGGGTCATCGTCGCGGACATCGGCAACCCCTTCTTCGCCGGTGTGGTGCGCGGGATCTGCGACACCTCCCGGGCCCGGGGCTTCGACACCATCGTGCTGAGCACGTACGAGAACCTCGACGAGGAGGTCGCGGCGACGAACGTACTCATCGACAAGCGCGTGGACGGCGTCATCATCGCGTCGGCCGCCGTCGGCCGTGGTGAAGACGCCCACATCAGGGCGGCGTTGGACCGGGGCGTCCCGGTCGTGCTCGTCGACCGGGCGATCCCGTCGCTCGATCTCGACGCCGTCGTCATCGACAACCGGGAGGCGGCGCGCGAGGCGGTCGAGACGCTCATCGCGGCCGGGCACCGCCGTATCGGATTCGTATGGGGACCGCCCGTGGCGCAGGCACCGGCGACCCGGCGTGAGCTGCTCGCCGGGGCGTCGCGCAACCTGTGGACCGACGGGGAGCGTCTGCGCGGCTACCTCGACGCGCTCGACGACGCGCACATCCCCTTCGACCCGGAGCTGGTGATGGTCGGGCCCAAGACGGAGGAGCGGGCCACCGAGGAGGTCGTCCGCATGCTCGCCCTTCCCCGGCGCATCACCGCGCTGTTCTGCACCGAGACCGACGCGGTGACAGGAGCACTGCGGGCGGTGCGCAGGGAGAAGCTGTCCTACCCCCGCGACCTGTCCCTGATCGGCTTCGACGACAGTGCCTGGGCGGCGGTCATGGACCCGCCGCTGACGATGATCGAGCAGCCCGTGCACCGGCTCGGCGCGAAAGCGGCCGAAGTGCTCCTCGATCCTCTCGAAGGAGCCGAGCCCCGCCGCGAGATGCACACCCTGCGCACGCGTCTGATCGTGCGCTCCTCGGTCGCCCCGCCGCGGTCCTCCTGAGAACAGCGGTTCATGGCGCGGTGTCGCCGAGCGCCTCCAGGAGATCCCGGAGCGCACCGGCGAGGGCGTCGCGCTGGGGTGCCGAGAGCGCGGCGAGCAGTCGTTCCTCGGTGGCGATGTGGTCGGGCAGCGCCCGGTCGACGAGTGCGCGGCCGTCGTCGGTGAGGGAGACGTACACGACACGGCCGTCCGACTCGCTGGGCGTACGGGTCACCAGGCCGCGGGTTTCGAGGCGGTCCAGGCGCTGGGTGACGGCCCCCGAGGTGACCATGGCCGCCCGCATCAGCTCTGCGGGGGTCAGGCGGTGCGGGGGGCCGCTGCGGCGCAGGGTGGCGAGCACGTCGAACGTCGCCGCGTCCATTCCGTGCGCGGCGAAGGTACGGCGCAGCTCGGCGTCGACCAGCCGCGAGAGGCGTTTCAGACGCCCGATCACCGCCATGGGAGAGACGTCCAGGTCGGGGCGGTGCGTTGCCCACTGCTCGAGTACGCGATCTACGTGATCTGCCACCGCTTCAGTCTAGCCAATACCTTAGCGATGAGATACTTTCTCTTAGCGCTAAGAGAAAAGACGGATTCGGACGTCGGACAGAAGGAGCTGGGCACCATGCGTATCACCGTGTTCGGAGCGGCCGGGAACATGGGCAGCCGAATAGTGGCGGAAGCCCTGGCCCGCGGCCATGAGGTCACCGCCGTCGTGCGCGACCCGGCCCGCTTCCACGAACTGGACGCCGGAGCCGAGGCCCGCGCCGGTGACGCCGGCAGCGCCGAGGACGTCGCCGCGCTGAGTTCCGGCCAGGACCTCGTGATCAGCGCGACCCGCCCGGCGCCCGGCCAGGAGGGCGAACTGGTCACGACCACCGAGGCGTTGCTGGCCGGGCTCGCCCGTACCGGTGTGCGCCTGCTGGTGGTCGGCGGTGCCGGCAGCCTCACCGTGCCCGGCACCGGCGGGGCCACCGTCGTCGACGATCCGCAGTTCCCCGCCGACTGGCTGCCCATCGCGCTGGCGTGCAACGCGCAGCTGGACGTCTGCCGCGCGGAGACCGCAGTGGACTGGGCCTACGCGAGCCCGGCGGCCCTGCTGGAGCCCGGGGAGCGTACCGGCACGTACCGGCTGGGGAGCGACGAACTGCTGGTCGACGCGGAGGGCGACTCGGCGATCTCCATGGAGGACCTCGCGGTGGCGCTGCTGGACGAGGCCGAGCGGCCCAAGCACCACCGGACCAGGTTCACCGCCGCGTACTGACCCGCCGGGGTCGCCGGGCACGGCCGGGGAGCGTACGGGAGCGGACCGTACGGGAGCGGCTCTCGTCCGCCGCGCCCCCCGACGGCGGGCCGCTCGCCGTCCGTACCGGTGACCGGATCCGGTGCCGGGTGCCGGAGGGCTCCGTGGCGCTGCGCGCGAAAGCCCCGGACGAGGCGGTGCCCCGGCTCACCACGGCCGCGGTGGCGCCCGCGACCGCAATCGCGACCGCGACCGCGGAGATCAAGGGACCCCGGCCGGCCGGGGCCGCCCCGGAGACGGTTGCCCTCGACGCCGGGCTGCCCGCGCGACGCGGCCGCCGCCGTGATGGGCGCGGCGCGGGTCGTGAACGTCAAGCCGGCCCGGGTCGGCGGCCACCTCGAAGCCCGCCGGATCCACGACGTGTCCGCCGCGCACGGCGTGCCCGTCCGGTGCGGCGGCATGCCGGAGACGGGAATCGGCCGCTCCCCCGGCCTCGCGCCGGCCGCGCTGCCCGGCTTCACGCTCCCCGGCGACACCTCCGCCCCCTCCCCGTACTTCGCCGAGGGCATCATCGGGCCGTTCGTCCTCCAGGACGGGCATCTGCCGGGGCCGACGGCTCCGGGCATCGGCACCGGTCCGCTCCCGGACGCCCTGCGGCGCTGCCCACCCGCCCGGCACACGCTCTGGGGCGGGTGACGCCGCGGGCTCACCCGGTCAGCCGGCGCTCAGTCGACCTGGATGGCGAGCAGACAGGCGTCGTCGTCATGAACCGTGCGCCGGTAGTCGGCGATGATCCGCTCGACCGTCTCCCCGGGCGAGAGCCCCGCGTTGCCCGACAGGTGCCGACTGAGGCTGGTGATGCCTTCGGTGATGTCCTCACCCCGGCGTTCGACCACGCCGTCGGTGTACAGGAGCAGAAGATCGCCCCTGTGCAGCGGAACCGGCGCGGTCTCGTACGCGTACCCGGGCATCAGGCCGAGCAGCGGGCCCAGATGCTCCGACGGGAGAGGGGCCACCTCGTTCCCCCGCCGCAGCAGTGGCGGCGGATGGCCCGCGCACGCCCAGCGCAGGACGTGGTCGTGGTCGATATGCCCGGTGATCATGGTCGCGGTCATCGCCGAGGGGTCGCTGCACACCAGTTCGTTCAGCCAGGTCGTCATCTCGCCGGCCGACGCACCCGTCTGGGCGAGTCCGGCCAGGGCGTGGCGCTGCTGGGCCATCCGGGCCACGGCGTCGAGCCCGTGGCCGACCGCGTCACCGATGGCGACGAGCACCCGCCCGTCCGACAGGCGCCTGCACTTGTACCAGTCGCCGCCGACGGCCGCGTCCGCCTCGGCCGGCAGGTAGGCGGCGGCCACCGTCAGGCCCAGTTCGGCGAGTTCCGCGGTGTGTTTCGGCAGGAGCGCCTCGCGCATGACCGAGGCGATGCGCTGTTCCGCCGCGGCCTGCTGGCGCAGCCGTTCCGTCTCGTGCTGGGTCTCCGCCAGACGGCGCCGACTGCGCATCTGGGGTGTCAGGTCGCGTGCCACGAGGTGCAGGCCCCACGGGCGCCCGTCGGTTCCCGCGACGGGCCTGCCGAGCAGGTCCAGGGTGCGTACTTCACCGAAGACACGGAAACGGATGCGCGTCCAGGAGGGTTCCTCGCCGGCGAGGACGGAGGTGATCAGCTCGGCGAGCGCCGGCACTTCACCGGGGAGCACCGCGTCGCAGAGTTCCGTCAGCGACCACGGCATCTGCGGATCGGTGCGGAAGATGCGGTGCAGCCCCTCCGACCAGTCGACGGCGCCGGAGAGCAGATCCCAGTGCCCCCATCCCATCGAGGCGATGTGCTGGGCGTCGAGGGTCAGGATCTCCGTATGACTGCGGGCGGGAACCCAGGTGATCAGCATCTGGCCGTCGCAGGCAGCGGCGTGGTACAGGAGCGGGGCGCGGTGCAGCCGACCGTGCCGCTCCTCCGTGTAGTCCACGGTCAGCCCCTTGAGAGCGCGCCCCGATGTGAACGCCGCGGTCAGCGCCGCCAGCAGTCCGCTCGCCGCGGCCCCGGGACGGGCCTCCAGGAACCGCTGCCCCACCTGGCAGGCCGGCGCTTCGAGCCATTGCGCCGAGCGGACGTGGTTACCGGCGCGGATGACGAAGTCCGTGATCTCGCCGGTCTCGTCCTGGACCGGAGCCAGGAGCGCCGCCGAGACGGGGATGGCCGACAGGCCGGCGTACAGGCCGGCCCAGGGGTCGCCACCGGGCATGTCGCACGGGCGGCCGTCGCCGTCGTCACCGCCCGGGGCCTCACTCGGCCCGGGACCGCCGGAGATGAAGGTCTCCAGGGACCGGTCGCCGAGGGACAGGGCGTGGGCGGGGGAGTTGGCGAGGACCGGGGACATCTCCATCCTGCGCCGTACGTCCGTCCGCAACGCGGCGATCTCGCGTTCGATGAGTGCCTTCAGGCTCTCCACGTCGTCCGGCGGGTCCGGCAGACCGGGCAGGTCGGGCAGGTCGGGCAGGTCGGGCAGGTCGGGCAGGGGGAAGCTCACCAGACCGTCACCGCCCTGCCGCACGGGACGTTCACGATGATGACCTCCCGGTGTCGCACGCCAAGATCCGCCTTCCTCGATCGTAGGTTCCCCCTAGGACACGCGCGAACGCTCACCGCCGTCCTGCCGAGGCCATGACTCGCGAAGGTGGCGAAGGCCCCTGCCGGACGGGACTTCCGTCCCGCGTCACTCGCATTCCCGACGGAAACACCCGGAAGAGGACGATGGCACCCCGCACCGCACCGGACGGCCCGGCCGCTGCCGCGGGAGCACGGAAGGACGAGTATGCGCTGGATCGCGCTGGCCAGAGCTCAACTGAAGCGGGCGACCGACGCGTTGTTCCCTCCCCGCACCTCGTCGGCGCCGGCCTCGGACGGGTTGCTCGTACGGGCACCCGCCGGGGGCGAGTGCTGGAACTGCGTCGAGCGACGGCAGATCAGCTGGCGCATCACGGGGGGCCTCGACTATCCGTGCAATGTCCTGCTGGAGCGCAGGACCGGGCAGGGGCAGTGGTCCCCGGCCGCGGTGCTGGCCTCGCAGGTCGATCCGCGCGCGCTCGGGACGTCCGTCGTGGTGCCGGAGCTGCCCTCGGGGCCGTACCGCGTACGCATCACCTCGCCCGAGCTGCCGTACGACGCCTGCAGTCCGCCCCTGACCATCCGTACGGTCTGGAAAGAGACCTCTGCTCCGGCATCTCACGACACCGTGAGGGAAACACCGCCAGGACCGCGCCTGCCACCGATGCCACCGCCGCCACCGCCACCGCCGGGACCCGACGCCTGCTGAACGGGTGCTGCGCCCGCTCAGCGGGCCCGCGTCCTCTTCCTGCTCCTACGGCGCCGGTGTCTCCTTGAGCTGGTACGGCTCGGGCAGCGAAACCTTGACCGGCTCTTGCGTGGTCCGCGCGATCACGACGACCACGGGCTCGTCCGGGCCCGTATCGAGGAGGCCGAGGCCGAGTTCCGCGCACAGATCGACGCACAGATCGACGCGGTGACCGGCGCCGGGCTGACGCCGTCCCCTCTGGACTGGCACTGCCTGGCCGACGGCGGACGCGACGACATCTTCGACCTGACCGTGGCGCCGGCCGGGGAGTACGGCCTGGCGGTGCGGTCCTGGCTCGGGCCCGGACTCCAGAAGCTGCGACAGCGGGGCCATCCGGTCGTCGGCCACGACTTCCTGGACAGTTTCAGCCTCGGCAGCGACGGCGAGTCCGCCCGGTACGCACAGCCGTCGCGCGACCTGCCGGCCGGGCTCAGCGAGTGGGCGGTGCGTCCCGCCCTGGGCGACGGGGGTCACGGGCGGCCGACCCGGACGGCCGGCGCGTGCGCCGGGCCGACTACGCGTTCCTGACCTCGCCGGAGGCCCGCGGACTCCTCCGGCGGGAAGGGAACGTGGTGACCGACTACCGGGTTGTTCAACAGGTCTGCGCATCCCACGTTCGCGGACCGCCGCCGCCAGTTCGCCGATCACGTCTCGCGTCGACTGCCATCGTTTTTTGCGCGGGTTGGGGTGCGCGCTGGGCCACAGCAGGAAGCCGTCCTCCGTCTTGGCGGTGAGTACGACGTAACCGGCGCCGGCCCGCTCGAACAGGTCGGCCCACGGCTGTGGATCCCAACGGCGGACGGACGACGCGCGGGACGGCTCGACGAAGTCGTCGTAGGGGCGGTTTCCGTAACGCTCCGCGTGGAAGCGGCTCGTCTCGCTCCCGGGTACGGCCACCGTGTTCTGGTACATCTCCGCGTAGGGCAGCGTCCGCCAGATCTGTTCCTGCTGCCACTTGGGCAGGCCGGCTCCGTCGCCCGCGTGGAGATCGCTCAGCAGGTGGACGGGGACGAAGGCGGGGATCGCGGCCGCGTTCCAGTGGATGAAGATGCCGAGCTTGACCTCGTCGGACCAGCCGGGAACCGGCCTCGGGGGCGCGGCCGGGGCAGTCTCCTCCTCCCCCACGGCGCCGGCCTGCGCCTCCTGGGCCCGGGCCGGGCCGAGGACGGCGGGGCCGAACGCACCCGCTGTCGCGGCGCCGAGGAATCTGCGACGGCCGGCCCGGCCCGGAGGCGGCGCTTGCCGCGCGGTACCAAATCCGCCGTCGTACCCGGCGTCATGTCCGGCGTCGTACCCGCCGGTGGAGGGCGAGGCCATGGGTGTTCCCCCGGTCGAGGCAAGGAGCGCGGGTCGCCGACCGCCGGCCGCACAGCAACCAGGACACCCCCACCATGACCCGGGTCGAGCCGCCGGACGCCTATCGCGCCCGATGCCACGCCGGAGATCCGGCCGGCACGCACCGGTGCGCCGCGTCCCTCTCCCCCTTGCAGGAGAACCACTGTTCTCCTAAGCTCCCCGGACAGGGGAGAATGATCGTTCTCTCAAGTGTGGAGGGGAGAGTCATGTCCGACAAGAGGCCGCCGTTCCCGCCGTTCACCACCGAGACCGCCCAGCAGAAGGTCAGAGCGGCCGAGGACGCGTGGAACAGCCGGGACCCCGAGCGGGTGTCCCTCGCCTATACCGAGGACTCCGAGTGGCGCAACCGCGACACGTTCCTCCGGGGACGCGCGGAGATCGTGGAGTTCCTGCGCGGCAAGTGGGAGCGCGAGCAGGACTACCGCCTGCGCAAGGAACTGTGGGCCTTCACGGACAACCGCATAGCCGTCTGTTTCGAGTACGAGTGGCACAACGACGAAGACCAGTGGTTCCGCAGCTACGGCAACGAGAACTGGG
Organism: Streptomyces sp. NPDC003016; assembly: GCF_053591455.1. Classification (NCBI taxonomy): domain Bacteria; kingdom Bacillati; phylum Actinomycetota; class Actinomycetes; order Kitasatosporales; family Streptomycetaceae; genus Streptomyces; species Streptomyces sp. NPDC003016. Next base: position 49,326 of record NZ_JBSFTV010000034.1, on the reverse strand, counting down.
AGTTCGACGAGAACGGCCTGATGCGCCGCCGCTACGCGAGCATCGACGACCTCCCCATCTCCGCGGACGAACGACGCATAGCCCTCTGACCCGGCCGGCCCCCGGCCGGGAGCGCCCCCGGCCGGGCAGGGGTCAGCCGGGCCACGTTCCGGTCAGGCGCCGCACGACGGTGGCGCCGCCGCGGTCGACCATCGCCTTGACCGCGGCGAAGATCGCGCCCTGCAGGGTGGCCGCGATCACGATTTCCCGCCAGCCGCGCTCCTCGTCGGTGGCGTCCGGGGCGTCCTCGTCGTGGCCGGCGACTTTCCACACCTGCTTGAAGACCGCGCCGGCGAGGGCACCGCTCATGGCGCCCAGGACCAGGCCGACCGGCTTGTAGGCAATCTTGGACGCTTTCATCAGCACCTCCTGCTGCGTCGCACGACGACGATCATGGCGAGCGCGGCCACACCGACACCGGCGAGCACGAGCAGGTTGCGGGTGGCATGCGCGCCTGCGCCCTCCGGCCGGCCTTCCCGCGCACCGGCCTGCGGGATCTTGTCGTGGATCTTCCGCCCCAGGGTGTGGGCCGTCCCGGTCAGCTGCTCATTGGCGGAGGCGGCCCTGTCGTGCACCAAGCCCTTGGCCTTCGCCGCCTTCTGCCGCGCCTGTGCCTTCACATCGGCCTTGGCGGCCAGCGCTTCGACCGTCCGGCCGAGCTCCTCGCGGGTCCGTTCCACCTGTGCCCGCAGTTCGTCGGGGTCGGGCGTGGAGCCGTTGTCCCGTGCCTCGTCCGTCATCGCCGCGCCCTCTCCCTGATCTCGGCCACGTCGGCCTTGACACTGTGGATGGCCTGCTCGGGAGCGGCGGGCGTGGCCCGGCCGACCTGTTTCTTGCCGACGGCGGCGAGTACGGCCGCCACCACGAGCAGGACGACGGTGACGACCAAGGCGGCGAGCCACAGCGGCCAGACCAGGTCCAGGGCTATGACCGCGGTGGCCGCCACTGCCTGCAGCGCGACGAAACCGAACACACCGGCTCCGCCCAGCAGACCGCCACCGAGCCCGAACCGCTTGCCCTTCTGCTGCATTTCGACCTGTGCCAGCCGCAACTCCTGCCGCATCAGCCGGGAGATCTGCTCCGACGCCTGTTTCACCAGCTCACCGACCGACAGCTCACCGACCGATTCTCCGGTGTCCCTGGGGGGCGGGTAGTCAGCTGACGTGCTCATCGTCGTGACCTGCCTTTCGCTGCTCGGGCTTCCGGGTCCTGTCCACACAAGCGGTAGTTACAAGTGGTAGTTCTTACTGCGCCTACCCGCCAGTCGACAGCTGATCCGGTGATACGGCGATACGGCGATCCAGCCATGCGCCGACCACACGCGCACCCATGGTGTCGGCGCACTCCAACAAGGCACGCGGCAGGCGCGGCGCATGATGCACCAGCACGGCACTGCCCGCACCTGTGGCGGCGCCGGCCACGACGTCGCTGGGGTAATGAGCACCGGTGTGGAGGCGTTCCAGGGCCACCCTCGCGGTGGGAACCGCGGCGGCCGCTCCCCGCCCCGGCGAGGTGAAGGCCACCGCGGCGATGAAGCCAACGGCGGCCCCGGTGGGTCCGGACGGGAAGGAAGAACTGTCCGGCCGGCCCTCGACATCGTCGTGCGGGATCATCTCCACGGGGGCCTGCGCCGGTCGTAGAGCTGCTTGCACACCGCATTCGTGATCAGCTGCGCGGTGAGCATGCCGGCCAGGCCCGCCGCTGCGGCTCTGCGCTCCGAGCGCCCTCCGACGGCGGTCATGGCCAGGGCCGCACCCCACCACAGTCTGGTCTTCTCGGCCGCGGACTCCACGGCCGGCAGCGCCTGCCGCGCCCAGAGCGAGTCCAGGAGGCGATCCGGCTCGTCAGCCGCCGGTCGACGCGACGCGCGTCATCGAGGAGTCGCAGGACCGCCCGCTTGGGCCGCGCGGTACGGACTTTCCGGTTCGCATGCCCCGGTGTGGTCATTCACTGCCCATCTGCTTGCGGTCCTGATCACTCCACTTGCGGGTGTCCCGCGGTTCGACGTAGGGCTCCTCATCGGCGGGGTGACCACCGATGATGGCGCGTTGGCGGAACATTTCCGCATCGAACTCCAGGCCGAGCAGGATCGCCAGGTTCGTGATCCACAGCCACACCAGAAAGATGATCACTCCGGCGAGGGTGCCGTATGTCTTGTTGTACGAACCGAAGTTCGCCACGTACAGCGCGAAACCCGCCGAGGCGATCATCCAGATCACGAGGGCGAGGAAACTGCCGGGGGTGACCCACTTGAAACCGCGGCCCCTGGCGTTCGGCGACGCCCAGTACAGGAGCGCGATCATGATGGTGACCAGCAGGACCAGAACCGGCCACTTGGCGATCGACCAGACGGTCAAGGCGGTGTCTCCGACCCCCAGGGCCGTACCCAACTGCCGGGCGAGTCCGCCGGTGAACACCACGATCAGCGCGCTGACACAGGCAAGGAGCATCAGGATCAGCGTCAGGGCCAGCCGCAACGGCGTGACCTTCCACGCCGGGCGGCCTTCGGGGATGTCGTAGACGGCGTTGGAGCTGCGGATGAAGGCGGCCACGTAGCCGGAGGCCGACCACAGCGCGCCCACCAGGCCGACGATCGCCAGGATGGACCCGGTGCCGCCGCTGGCCTGCAACTGCTCGACCGCGTTGGTGATGATGTCGCGGGCGGCGCCGGGCGTGAGCTTCGTAAGGTTGTCCAGGATGCTCTTCGTCGCCGACTCGCCTGCGATCCCCAGCAACGAGACCAGCACCAGCAGTGCGGGAAACAGGGCCAGGACCCCGTAGTAGGTCAGCGCCGCGGCGCGGTCGGCCAGCTCGTCGTCCTTGAACTCCGCCACCGTGCGGCGCAGGACCGCCCCCCACGACTTCTTGCCCATTCCGGTGGGCCCGTCCGGAGCCTCGTGCTCTGTCCGGGGGTCCGGCCCGGCGCGGTTGCCGGGCTCCGCGTCCGCCCCGGCACCTGTCGGCCGGTTCTGGTCGTCTCCATGCGTGGGCTGCCACTTCGATGCCATGACCTACGAGTAACCCCAAAACTCCTGTTGCGCACCTGGAGCCGAGCATGAGTATTCACAGTTTTAATCGAGATTGTCCCTTGCTGGGGCGTTTCCCCATACTTTCACCGGTTACTCGCGCCACTGACCACAGAGCGAAGCAGGAGGACCGAGATGATTACCCGAGAGCAGATCCCCGCGGTGCTGGACCACCCGGTCTACGACGCGCAGGGAAACAAGATCGGCGATGCCAAGCACGTGTTCCTCGACGATGCCACTCACCAGCCGGACTGGGTCAGCGTCAAGACCGGCCTGTTCGGCACCAGTGAGTCGTTCGTCCCCATCCATGACGCCACCATGGTCGAGGACCACCTGGAGGTCCCGTATCCCAAGGACAGGGTGAAAGACGCCCCCAACGTCGATGTCGACGCCGGCGGCCACCTGTCGGAGGACGAGGAACGCCGCCTGTACGAGCACTACGGCATCGCATGGGACGAAGCGTGGCAGCAGGCCAACCAGCCCGGCCGAGGTGGATGGGCCCACGCCGACCCGGACACCGGGACGGCCACCGGCACCGCCGGGTACGCCGACGCCGGAGCGGCCTCCGGTGACACCCGCGCCCGGCCGTCCGGCGACGAGGCGATGACGCGCTCCGAAGAGGAAATGCACGTCGGCATCGAGCGCCGCGAAGCGGGTCGGGCGCGACTCCGTAAGTACGTGGTGACCGAAGAACAGCAGCAGACCGTCCCCGTGCGTCACGAGGAGGTCCGCGTGGAACGGGAGCCGATCACCGAAGCCAACCGGGACCAGGCCCTGTCCGGGCCGGAGATCTCCGAGGCCGAACACGAGGTCACCCTGCATGAGGAACGGCCCGTCATGGAGACCGAGACGGTACCGGTCGAGCGGGTCCGTCTCACGCCTGAGGAGCACACGACCCAGGAAACGGTCACGGGCAAGGTGCGCAAGGAGCGGATCGAGACCGAAGGCGACGACGAAGGCGACGACCGCCGGCTCTGACCGCTGCGACCGCACATCCACACACGCCCGCCTCTGGGCGCCCCGCCGGGAAAGACCCCGCACCCGCCCGGGCCTGCCGCAGCCCGCGCATGTCCCGGGCGGGCACACCCCTGACGCTTCAGGCCGCCGGGGCGCCGCCGGGACGAGCACATCAGCAGTAGCCCCTTTTCCCGCTCGTGTGCGTCCACGGACGAGCGGCCCCGGGTGCGCCCGAGGGCTCGACGGGACGCGAGGCAGGTCGCGATGTGAGGATGCGGGGACAGGGGGATGCGGCGGCACTGCGCAGAAGAATTCCCTTTGGCTTCCCCCTGTTTCATGATGATGATCCGGGTATGTCACACACCTTCGAGGAACTTGCGTCCGAGGCGGAGGCCGCCTCGGTGGACGGCTGGGACTTCTCCTGGCTGGAGGGCCGGGCTGCCGAGCAACGCCCCTCGTGGGGATACCAGCGCACGATGAGTGAGCACTTGGTCCGCGCGTCCGCCGCCCTCGACATCCAGACCGGCGGCGGGGAGGTCCTCGCCGGCGCGCCGAAACTGCCACCGACCATGGTGGCCACGGAGTCCTGGCCACCCAACGTCGCCAAGGCGACCAGGCTGCTGCATCCGCTCGGCGCAGTGGTGGTGGCCGACGACGACGAACCGCCGCTGCCCTTCGCCGACGCCGCCTTCGACCTGGTGACCAGCCGTCACCCGGTGACGGTGTGGTGGCAGGAGATCGCCCGCGTGCTCCAGGACGGCGGCACGTACCTGGCCCAGCACGTCGGCCACTCCAGCGTCTTCGAGCTGGTCGAGTGCTTCCTCGGGCCGCAGCCCGAGGAAGTCCGCCGCGGCCGCCACCCGGACGACGGACGCCGGGATGCCGAGGCCGCCGGCCTGGAGGTTGTCGACTTGCGGTTCGAGCGGCTGCGGACCGAGTTCTTCGACATCGGCGCGGTGATCTACTTCCTTCGGAAGGTGGTCTGGATGGTTCCCGGCTTCACCGTCGACCAGTACCGCGACCGGCTGCGGGAACTGCACGACAAGATCGAGAGCGAGGGGCCGTTCGTGGCCCACTCGACCCGTTTCCTCATCAAGGCCCGCAAGCCCGCCTGATGGTGCCGGTTACGTCCGATGCGGCGTCCGGCGGCACCAGGACCGGTACAGCACACCGGGCGGGCTCCGGGCCGGCGAGCACACGGCCGGCCTCAGGGCTTTTCTGTCACCCTTGCACCCTTGTCGCAGCTGTCATCCGCCGAACACACCGGCGCTGTGGAGATAGAGAGCCACTACCCCGGCCACGCAGGCAAGGACCACCCAGGAGCTGAAGCCCGTGTGCCTCCCGCTCGGCCGCGGCTTCCCGGACCGCCCGGACCGCCCGGAGCGACCGGCCCTTGAGGGATCCGGCGCTCGCGTCGCCGCATCGGCGGCGGTCTCGGCGAGCAGGCGACGGCAGGTCGCGGCGAGCCCACCCGTCCCGGCGGCAAGGGGCACGATCGCTTCCGAACGCGCCGGGGCCGTGGTGCCGCCGTCGAGGATGCGGCCCGCACGGACGAGGACCTCGCCCCGGCCCCCCGCGGGAGCAAGGCTGATCCAGCGCCGCACGTGCTCACCCCGGATCACTACGCCCCCGGCCCGGTCCCGGTACACGGTGCGTTCCCGCCACAGCACCTCGGCCAACTCATCGGCTATGTCCTTCAGTTGCCCATTCATTCTTCCCCCTTCGCCGCACGGCACTCGATCAAGGACCGCACTCTAGCGGCAGGTACACACCTACGTCCCGGGCCGGCCTTCGGCAGGGCGGGGCCCGGCCACGGTGTCGCCCAGAACCTGCGTGACCTCCTCGACGAGCGACTGCTCGGAGGCATCGCCCTGGAAGAGGCCGCGCGCCTGGTGCACGCCCACCCCACCCATCTCGTACGTGCCTTCAGTGGCGCCTTCGGCATTGCCCCGCACCAGTACGTGCTGTCCCGCCGCGTCGACCTGGCCCGTCGCCTGCTGCTCGACGGGCAGCCGCCGGGCGAGGTGGCGACCGCCGCGGGTTTCTACGACCAGTCCCACCTCACCCGGCACTTCAAGCGGGTCGTGGGCACCACCCCGGGCCGGTACGCCCGTACCGGGACCGCCGGCTGAACACGGGCCGCCCGCACCTGCTGCCGCGCCTGCTCCCCGGCGGCCGTCCCACCGGCCGCGCCGGGCAGGGCGGGTGCTCAGACGGTCATTCGTCCGACGCCGTGGAGGGCGGTTGCGGTCAGGGACAGGTGGGGCCAGTGGGCGACGTCGCGGCGCAGCTGCCGGTCGTGGGAGGCCATCACCACGGCGGCGGACGTGGCTTCCAGGGCGTGTGTGAGTTCGTCGACCAGGGCGACGGACAGGTGGTTGGCCGGTTCGTCCAGCAACAGGGCATGGGGCCGGGAGGCCGGCACCAGGGCCAGGTCCAGGCGGCGCTGTTGCCCCAGGGACAGCTGGCGCACCGGTTTGTCCAGGTCGCGGCGGGCCGGCAGCCCCAGCCCGTCGAGCGCCACCGTCCGGTTCTCGTCGAGGTGTCCGGCCGAGACGAGGGCCGCGAGGTGGGCCTCGTAGACCTCCCGCGCGCGGCGGTGGGCAGGATGCGCCGACTCCTGGCCCAGTAGTGCGATCCGGGCGTCGCGGGCGTGGTGCACCCGCCCCGCGTCCGGCTCCAGCCGTTCGGCCAGCACGGCGAGCAGGGTGGACTTGCCCGCACCGTTGGGCCCGGATACCACCAGCCGGGAGCCGGACTCCAGCGTCACCGTCGCCGGCCGGCGCAGGCGGCCGGCGACGGTGACGCTCTCGGCGCGCACAAGGGTGACCCCGGCACGGGTGGGCAGCTCGGGCATGTCCAGGCTCAGCGGCGGCTCGGGCAGGGACACCTCGTGCCGGGACAGGTCGTCCTGACGCTGGTGCACCGAGCGCACCAGCCCCGCGGCGCGGGTGGCGCGTTGATGTTTTCCGGTGCCTTTGCCGGGGCGCCGGCCGGTCACCAGCCGGCTCTGCGCCGCGGCGAGGCTGTCGGCCAGACGCACGTGTTCGGCCTGCTGCTGGGCGTACTCCTCCTCCCAGCGCAGGCGGCTCGCGCGACGGCCGGCCAGATATCCCTCGTAGCCGTTGCCGTAGACGGCCGGGCGGCCGCCCCGGCTGGGGTCGAGGTCCAGGATCGTGGTGGCGACGTCCCTCAGCAGGGCGCGGTCGTGGCTGACCACCACCACGCCGCCGTCCCACTCCCGCAGACGGCCGGTCAGGTAGTCCAGGCCGGCCTGGTCGAGGTGGTTGGCCGGCTCGTCGAGCAGCAGGAAGTCGTAGGCGGCGCCGAGGAGGCACGCCAGGCGCACCCGGTAGCGCTGCCCGACGGACAGGTGTGCCAGCAGTCGGCTCCGGTCGGTCACCGCGCAGACGCGCAGTGAACTCGCGTCGGCTCTGGCCCCGCTCCCGGAAGAGAGTGCGGGCACCACGTCCGCGATCGCCACCGCCGACGGACGGATCCGGCGGCGCGGCGCATGGCGGGTACCTCGGTTCCTCAAGGTCGAGTCCGCGTTCGGAAGGGTGCGGCTGGACCTGTCCCGGGCGGTCGTCGAGCATCCTGTGGTCGACATCGAGCTGCAACTCGGCACCGGTGGGGCCAGGATCACGGTCCCCCGCGACGCGATCGTCGACATCGAGGATCTGCGCAACGGCTGGAAGGACCCGCTCTACAGGATCCGGCGGCGCTCCCGTCCCGGCGGGCCGAGGATCCGGATCTCGGGGACCATGGGATTCGGACGGCTGAAGGTCCGCCACGCGTGGCGTTGAGGCCCTGTCCGGCACCAGGGCCAGCTGCCCGCACTTCTTCGTCCCCGTTCGACTGTTGATGCTGTGACCCCACGCGCAGGTTCGCCAGTGGGGTCGGGTTGCGGTCTTGAGGGGCCGTCCGTCCCGGCGGATGCGTTTCTCACTGCCGGTTCTCACTGCGGATGCGGGCGCGTTCCCGGCGTTCGACGGCGCGGACGCCGGAGCGCCGGGCCGGCCGGTCGGCCGTACGCCGTGCGGGGCGAACGCAGGCGTTCCGGTCTGTTCCGTCGACGTCTCCTCAGTCATCGAACGAGCCTCAGCCGTGGGCGGACAGCCCATGAGCCCCACAATCCCGTGATCGTCAAGAGGGCAGCTGATCGCAAGAGGACTTCCTGCGGCGCAGCCATGCGCGCAGGCTCCGGGACGTCTCCGGGACGAGAGGAGGCAGGGGGCGGCTGCTCTCCGGGCGCGGCGCGGGGCGGTGTTCGCGGGCCTCGTCCAGGAGCAGTGCGAGGCTCACCCGCTGCCAGAGGATCTCGTCGGGGCCGTCGGCCAGCAGCAGCCGGTCCATGGCCTCGCGCGTGGCGGGTGATTCACCGTGGCGTGCCACCAGCCCTGGCCGGAGTCTGTTGAGGTACGCGCGCTCGTAGGGGTCGTCGACGACCTCCGCGAACTGGACGGGGTCGAGGACGGAACCGGTGATCGCCGCCTGCCCCCAGGGGTCTTCCGTCTGCCGCGTCAGCAGACCGAGGCGCCGGCCCCGCCAGTTGCGGGCACGGCGGTCCTCCCCCGCGTCGAGCAGGGCGCGCATCGCCTGCGGTGACCTGCCGGTGAGCAGACCGGGCTCGCGGTCGGCGAGTTCCTTCAGTTCTTCGGCGAGGTACAGCCAGACGACCGCCCGGTAGCGGTTCAGGTAGAACTTGACGGGAGTGATGTATCCGGTGCGGGCGAGCTTGCCGAACCGGACGGGGCTGATGCCCATCAGCCGCGCACCCTCGGTGGTGCCTACGGTCCGTACCCGCTCACGCAGCGTTTCCCGGTGCAGGCCCGTCGCCCGGAGCCTGTCGATCTCCTCGCGGGCGACTCGGCGGTGGCTTCCGTCCGCGTCCACTGTGGTCCGGATGTGGCCCAGAAGGATCCCAAGGTCCAACTCGCTCCGCTTCAAGCCGAGTTCCCGGGCGGCCCGGGACGCGGACAACGGCCTGCCGGCCTGGGCCACGGCAGCGGTGCGGTGTGCTTCTCGTACGGCCATGATCGTCTCCCCGTGAGATGCGAATACTCTCGGTGACGACCGTAGCCCGGATGGCGCGTTGCCCGCCCAGCCTGTGGACAACTTCCGGGCCGGGCGCGTACGCGCAGGTCAGAGCTCGGTGTCTCTGGCGAGACCCGGCTGCCTCGCGGCAACCCCGAGGTGTTCGCCGACTCGATTGACGAGCAGCGTCATCTCGTACGCGACCTGTCCGATGTCGGCCTCGGCGGCACTCAGCACGCACAGGCAGCTGCCGTCGCCCGCCGCGGTGACGAAGAGGACCCCGTCGTCGAACTCGACCATCGTCTGGCGGACTCTGCCGGCCCGGAAGTGACGGCCCGACCCCTTGGCGAGGCTGTGCAGTCCCGAGGACACCGCGGCCAGATGTTCGGCGTCCTCCCGCGCCAGGCCGGCGCTCGCCCCGGTCACCAGGCCGTCGTTGGACAGCACCAGTGCGTGCCGCACGTGCTCGACCCGGTTCGCCAGGTCGTCCAGAAGCCAGTCGAGTCCTTTGTCCAGCGCCATGCTGCGGCCCTCCCCGTTCATTTGTTCCCCGTTGCCCCTGTTCGGGACAAGCCTTCCCCACTGACGTCATGGCGGCAAGCACGGGTTCCCTTCGGCGCTACGGGGAGCGGGCGCGGTGGGGACGCGGAGTGGTTCAGCCCACGGTGTCGGGCAGCCGGGCAGTGTGCATCCTCCCGGCGTACTCGACGAGGCGTACCGGAACCTCCTTTCCCGAACTCCCGAACCGCGGTCCCCCGCGTCGCACAGCACAACCGGTGTTCCACGGTCGAGATCGAGTGCGCGTGACACTTCGTGTGCGCCCGGACGCGGTGATGATCAGCCAGTTGCGGCGGGAGCGTCCGCTCGCGCCCAGCGCTCGTACGGTGCAGCGCAGCGCGGGGGCGGCGCCGACGGAGGCCATCGCGTACGACAGCACGGGTGTCAGCCAGCCGAAGGCGGCATGGTCCAGGCGTCCCCTGACCCAGGGACGCCTGGACCCGCAGAGGGCGCACGCAGGGAGCGCATTTCGGAAGCTGCCGGAATATGACAGAGATACGTTCCCGAACGACCGGCCCGAGCTCGAACATGCGCACCGCACATGCGTGGGAGTCACCGGAGTTCCGAAGAACCGAGGGCGATGGGAGACGATGTGCGTATGGGCGACGATTACACGCACGTTCAGGATTTCTTCACGGCCCGGGCCGCGGACTGGGACGCCCGCTTCCCGGACGACGGACCGGCCTACGCCGCCGCGGTGGCCCGCCTCGGGCTGCGGGCCGGTGACGCCGTGCTCGACGCCGGCTGCGGCACGGGGCGCGCGCTGCCGTTCCTGCGCGACGCCGTGGGCCCCGAGGGCTCGGTGCTGGGCGCCGATGTGACAGCGGCGATGCTGGAGGCGGCGGTGCGCGCGGGCCGCGATCGCGGCGCGCGGCTGCTGCTCGCCGATGTCGCCCGGCTGCCCGTACGGACAGGAGCCCTGGACGCCGTCTTCGCGGCCGGGCTGATCGCGCACCTCCCCCGCCCCTCGGAGAACCTGCGCGAGCTGGCCAGGACGGTGCGGCCCGGCGGCCTGCTGGCGCTGTTCCACCCCATCGGCCGGGCGGCCCTCGCGGCGCGTCAGGGACGGCAGATCACCCCGGACGACCTGCGGGCCGAGCCGAACCTGCGGCCGCTGCTGGAGCGTTCCGGCTGGCGGTTGACGTCGTACACCGACGAGAGCGACCGGTTCCTGGCGCTGGCCGTCCGCCGGGACTGAGCCAGGGACCCCGCCGCCCCGGCCGGGTCATTCGGCGGTGGCAGCCGGGCTCTCGGTGTGCGCAACCGGGCAGCCGCCTGTGCCGGGCGTCGGGAAAGTCCCCAGGTTCGCGACCGTGTAGCCGCCGGGGTAGCCCTTGATCTCGGGGTTCTGCCGGGCGTAGTGCGGTGTGCTGCGCGGTGGCATCAGGCGGACGGCGCGGGCGCGCAGCCGGAGGGCGCCCCTGACCAGCGCTCGCGCGGCGGGCGCCGGGGGGTCGTAACGGAAGGCCCGCAGGAGCGTGTCGTCGAGAAGGGCGAGGCTCGCGCCGCGCGCCAGCGACGCGAGGGGACGCGGATACCAGGACGCCATGAGGGCGAGGGTCGCGTCCGAGACCTTGCGCGCCCCCTCGTCCCAGCCGAAGTGCTGCGCCTCGTAGATGTCGAGGCAGTGCTCGTACTCCTCGTAGGACTGCGGGATGTCCTTGATGCCCATGTGCCGGCCGAGTGTGCGGTAGTAGGCGGCGGACGCCCGGAGCTCGTGGTCGGACAGCCGGCGCCAGCCGTAGGAGTCGATCCAGCGCTTCGGCATGACGACGAACGTGCACAGCACATAGCGCATGTCGTCGTTGCTGATGTCGTAGCTGCGGTGCATCTGGTTGATGCGGCGGATGGCGGTGCGGCCGTCCTCGGTGTCGAAGCCGTGCTCCACGACGGTGTCCAGGAGCAGCGCGGTGTCGTCGTAGCGCTTCTGCGGACGGTCGGTCAGCTCGGCCGTCTCGGCGAGGAGGCGGCCGATGCCGGGGACCGCGTAGGTGCGGTAGAGGGCCAGCTCCAGAGCGCGTGTGTAGTCCCAGGGGAACTCGTACGTCGCGGTGAGCCGGTAGATCGCCAGGAAGTCCTTCTCCGGATCGAGTCGCCGGATCTCCCGCAGTCGGTCGTAACGCTTCAACGCACCGTCCCCCTTCTGCCGCCCGGGCTCCAACTCTACGTTGGGAGAGCACACATGGATGATTCGTGATCGAACCCCTCGAGAAGAAGGTGGTCCGGATGCTGGACAGACTCCGGAAGCTCTTCGGGCCGCGTCGGGGCGGTGCGCCGCGGGCGCACCCGGAAACGCGGCAGCACAACATCTTCGAGGCCGCTGCGGCCTATGTGTCCGCGTGCGCGGACGACGACGAGCCGCGTATCGATGAGGCGGCGGGCTGGGTATCGCCGGAGGCGCTCTCCTTCGGCGTCAACGAACTGGCCTGCCGCGCGGTCATCGCGCTCGCGCGGGAGCGCGGCGAATCACCGCACACCGTGGCGCGTACGCTTCTCGGCCTCCCGGCGGCCTGACCGGGACGCCCGCGCGGTTCCCGAGCGTGCTCGGTGACGACTGTCCGGCGGCCTGCGCGGCGCTCGGTCTCGAACCGTACGCCGAGGGGTACGGACCGGTGCTCGGCCAGGACGGCACGGGCGCGCGGTGGACCGTCGTGATCGACGACGTGTCGCTGGTGACGGCCGCCGCCGCGTCCGGGGACTGCGGTATGGAGTACGGCCTCTCGCCCGGCGGGCGCACGATCGCCGCCGGCCTGCCGGGCGGGGCGCCTCCCCTCGCGGTGGCCGCCCCCGGTGTACCGGATCCGCACGGCCCCGCTCCCGGGAACAGGGGCGAAGGGCGAGAGCGGGCCGCGCCCTCCCGCACCGCCCGGAACCGGCAGACGGGACCCGCGCAGCGACGTCTCGGCGCCGACGGGATCGCGCTCCAGTGGACGGTCCGGCGCGGGCAGATCGATGAGGAGGAGACGTTCGTCGCTCCCGGTGACAGTGCGTACTCCGGTGTGCGGCGTGCGGCGTACGGTCGAGGAGCTGCACGGCTACGTGGACGCGGAGCCGCCGCCGGGGCGGGTGTGTGCGGCGTTCGCGTCCGGTGCGGCCCGCACCCTGCGTGCCGACGCAGAAGATCTGCCGCGCGGGGTCCGACCCGTCGTACGCCCCTGCCTGTCCCGGTTTACCGGCGGGTACGACGTTGCGCGGTGCCTTGGACACACTGCTGCCGAACGAACGGCTGCGGCCCGCCCTGCCCCGCTACCGCCACCGCTCCGCTTCCACGGCGCTCGTCGCGCGGGTGGAGGGCGGCGGCGCTCCGCCCGCGGACCGGACGACCGCCGGGCCCGCGGGCGGGGTGTGGTCAACTCCTGGGCGCTGAGCTGAGCCGGGCCGCGGCTCAGACACGCTCCAGGGGACGGTGCGGCTCCGCCGGCAGTACGACCTCGATCCGGTCGCCGGGCCGCACCACCCCGCCCGCCCTGACGACGCTCATGATTCCGGCCCTGCGCACGGTGTTGCCCTCTGCGTCCCGGCTGATCACCTGCTTCAGGAGACCGTCCTGGAAGGCGTCGATCTGCACGCAGGGGTTGCGCAGGCCGGTGATCTCGACGACCGCTTCCCCACCGATGTGCAGCAGGGTGCCTCGCGGGAGTCCCAAGAGGCCGATTCCGCTGGTGGTGATGTTCTCGCCGAGCTGGCCGGGCTCGACCGTGAAGCCTTCCTGGAGCAACTCGCCGAAGAGCTCCTCGTGTATGAGGTGCACCTGGCGCAGGTTGGGCTGGGTGGGGTCCTGGGCGACCCGGGAACGGTGCTTGACCGTCGTTCCCGCATGCACATCGCCTTCCACGCCGAGCCCGGCCAGCAGTGTGATGCTGGCGCGGTTCGGCTTGGTGAACGCGTACTCGCCGTTGCTGCTGACCGCCGTGACTGTGCCGCCCATGGTGCGGAACTCCCCTCTTCCGTGCCGGTACTCGGCCCTTCCGGGACCCGGTCCCGGCACAGTCCGGGGCCGGGTCAGCGGCCGATCTCCTTGCGTGAGACCCGGCGCAGCCTGCGGCGCTGCGAGTTGTCCAGCATGAGATACGCCGCAACGGGCACGCCGATCATAACCAGCAGAGCGGGCCAGAACCCGATCACCCAGATCAGGGCGACTCCCACCACCACGCCACCGGTGGCGACCTTCGCGCTCTTCGACATCTCCGACGCCTCCTTCGCGGCTGTTGCCGCTCATGTTCCGGTAACGTGCGCGCCCGCGCCACAGTTCCGCCACGCGACCGTTAAACAGCGCCGCCGGTCCTGTCGGTCCTGTCGGTCCTGTCGGTCCTGAGAGGTTCGCCGACCTCGTGCATGTGCGTCAGCGCCTGCCGGTACGAGTCGATCAGTCCTGTCTCCGTGTACGGCATACCCAGCGCCCGGCAGTGCGCACGCACCAGCGGCTGGACGAGCCGCAGATTCGGGCGCGCCATGCTCGGGAAGAGGTGGTGCTCTATCTGGTAGTTCAGGCCGCCCAGGAACCAGTCGGTGAGTATCCCGCCGCGCACGTTGCGTGAGGTGACCACCTGTCGGCGCAGGTGGCCCCAGCGCTCGCCGCCGGGGTCGGGCATTTCCATCCCCTTGTGGTTGGGCGCGAAGGCCATGCCCAGGTGGAGGCCGAACAGCGCGTGGTGCACCAGCGCGAAGACAACCGCCTTGCCGGGCGACATGACGGTGAACAGAAGCGCGAAGTAGCCGACGAGGTGGGCCACGAGCAGCAGGCCCTCCACCATGCGCTCGCGCACCGGCTGGCGGCGCAGGTACGGGAAACCGTAGATCTTCAGCGCGATACCTTCGAGCAGCAGCATCGGGAAGAACAGGCGCGCCTGGTTGCGGGTGAGCCAGCGGGCGAAACCTTCGCGCTGCTCTGCTTGTTTCTGGGTCCAGACCAGGGCCCCCACGCCGACGTCCGGGTCCTTGTCGATGTGGTTCGGGTTGGCGTGGTGGCGTGCGTGCTTGTCGTTCCACCATGCCTGGTTCATACCGAGCAGCAGATTGCTGTGGACAAGGCTGATCACCAGGCTCACCCTGCGGTTTCCGGTTATCTGGGCGTGTCCGGCGTCGTGACCGACGAAGGCGGTACGGGCCCACAGCACTGTCAGGGGAAGGGCGAGCGGGAGCGTCCACCAGGAGTCACCGATGAGCACGACGCCGGTGACGACAGCGGCCAGGGCGAGCAGGTTGGCCGCGATTCCCAGCGCGTACCAGCCGGCGCGGCGCTCCAGGAGCCCCTGTTCCCTGGCTGTTCGCAGGAGCGGGGCGAAATCGCTCCCGGAGGTGCCTGTCGTGGATTCCGCGACGGCGGCGGCCTGGGGCATGGGGGTCTCCGGTCTGTAGGACCTGGCTCTGACCTCACGAAACTACGCACCGGACCTCTTGACGACCATGGTGTGAGCCCCCCTGTCCCGCTGGTGCGGGCCCCAGCTCACGGCAGTGGTGCTGGGTACACCGCCGGAGGGCGGATGCGGTGCCCGCGGCGGCTTCGGACCCGACTGGTCGAATGCGGGGGATACGGCATCGCTGTGCACCGGCCTCCCGCGGCAACGCTCTCCGAGATCTCCGGACTCACCCGATGCCCGGTGGTCTTCCTGCCCGCGGACCTGGCACGCGTCCGTCGGCAAGGTCGCCTTCTGGCGCTCCGACGGCAGCGGTCCCCCTTCCCTCCCCGGTACCGCCGGTGCACCGACCGTCGCGACGTCACCGACGGCGTCACCCCACGGACCGTACGGGCCCTTGTGCTGCCGGTACGGGACGCTCTGCCGGTACTGACCCGGGCGCGCGTCCGCGCCTGCCCCGCGCCACCGGCCACCCGGCTCCCACGAAGAACCCGGTGGGCGGGGTGGTACTTCCCGGAATCCGGTCCACGGGGCTTCACCGGATGCGTCCGCTCAGGGCGCGAGGCTGTGGTCCACCGGCCTCTCGGGGGGCTGTCCGGCCGCGGCGAGGGCGATGTTGCGGGCCATGCCGCCGAAGACGACGGCGTGGAACGGCGAGACGCTCCACCAGTACGCGTGGCCGAGCAGACCGCGAGGGTGGAACAGAGCCCGCTGGCGGTAGCGGGTGCGGCCGGCCTCGTCCTCGTCGGCGTACATCTCCAGCCAGGCAAGGCCCGGCAGCCGCATCTCCGCCCGCAACCGCAGCAGACGTCCCCGCTCGATCTCCTCGACGCGCCAGAAGTCCAGCGAGTCGCCGACCCGCAGCCGGTGCGCGTCCCGGCGGCCGCGCCGCAGCCCCACCCCGCCGACCAGGCGGTCCGCCCAGCCCCGCACCGCCCACGCGAGGGGGAAGGAGTACCAGCCGTTCTCGCCCCCGATGCCCTCGATCACCCGCCACAGGGCCTGCGGTGTGGCCTCGACAGCCAGTTCCCGCCGGTCGGTGTAGAGGCTGCCGCCGGACCAGTCGGGGTCCGTGGGCAGGGGGTCGCTGGGGGCGCCGGGCACGGACGCGGAGGACCAGCGGGTGGTGACCTGGGCGTCCTGGACCCGCTGGAGCGCCAGAGACAGTGCCGTGTCGACGCCGATCGGGGAGCCCGGCGGATCGGGTACGTAGGAGGCGATGTCGTGTTCGTGGCAGACGACTTCGTGGCGCAGCGATTCGGCGAGCGGCCGGGCGATCGCGTGCGGTACTGGCGTGACCAGGCCGACCCAGTGGCTCGAGAGCCGGGGTGTCAGGACCGGCACGGGGACGATGAGGCGCCGGGGCAGCCCCGCCACCGCCGCGTATCTGCGCATCATGTCGCGGTAGGTGACGACGTCGGTGCCGCCGATGTCGAAGGCACGGTTCACGTCGGCGGGCATGGAGGTGCTGCCGACGAGGTAGCGCAGGACGTCCCGTACGGCGATCGGCTGGATACGGGTACGCACCCAGCTGGGCGTGATCATGACCGGCAGCCGCTCGGTGAGGTAGCGGAGCATCTCGAAGGACGCGGAGCCGGAGCCGATGATGACGGCGGCGCGCAGTACGGTCGTCGCCACCCCGGAGTTCAGCAGGATCTCGCCCACCTCGGCGCGCGAGCGCAGATGCGGCGACAGTTCCCGGTCCGGCACGCCGTGCGGGGTGAGCCCGCCGAGATAGACGATGCGGCGGACGCCCGCGGCGCGGGCCTGCTCGCCGAAGATCCTGGCGGCCAGCCGGTCGGTGCGTTCGAAGCCGGGTCCCGTACCGAGCGCGTGGACCAGGTAGTACGCGACGTCGATGCCGCGCATCGCCTCGCGCACCGACTCCTCGTCGGTGACGTCGCCGCTCACCACTTCGGCACGGCCGGCCCAGGGGTGGTCGCGCAGTCTGCCCGGGGAACGGGCCAGACAGCGCACCTGGTGGCCGGCGGCGAGCAGTTCGGGGACCAGCCGGCCGCCGATGTAACCGGTGGCCCCGGTGACCAGGCACCGAAGAGCGGGTGCGTCGTTCTCGTGTGTCATTGCCTTCCGCCTGTTCAGTGGTCCGTGGATGTGCCGTCGGGCTTCTATAGGCTGTTCGTGTGGCCAGTACAGGTGAGCGGGAGTCCGGTGACGGTGGCATTGCCCCGAGCGGTCCGGCGGATCTTCAGGCGTTCGCGGTTCAGCTGCGCCGCATGAACGGCGAGATCAGCCGTCTTGTCCACGGTTTCGCACTCGGCCAGGGACTGCACGCCACGGACATCCAGGCGCTGGCGGTGATCCTCGACAGCACGGAGCCGGTGACGCCGGGCCTGCTGCGTGAGCATCTGGGTCTGACCTCGGGGGCCGTCACCGCCTGCCTGGACCGCCTGGAGCGGGCCGGGCATGTCAGGCGCTCGCGCGAGAGCGCGGACCGCAGGGTGGTTCATGTCCATTATGTGGAGGGAGCGCGGGCGGCGGCGCGTTCGTACTTCATGCCGCTCGCCACCGCCACCGACCGTGCTCGCCGGCGCTTCAGCGAGGAGGAGCTGTCGGTGGTCCTGAGGTTCCTCACCGCCATGAACGAGGAGCTGGGCGGGTTGCGCGTACCGCGCCGCTGAAAATCCTCCGGACGGCGTGGGCCCGGAGGGTTTGTCGGCTTGCTCAGGGGCTACTTTTATCTCAATCATTGAGATTGTTTTTCATTGAGGTACTTTCCACGTCCCAGGAGTTCTCATGTCCACCACCCCACGGCGGATCCGCTGGCTGCTTCCCGCCGTTCTGATCGTCGCCTGGCTGGCCGTCGGCGGCATGCTCGGCCCGTACGCCGGGAAGCTCGGCGAAGTCGCCACCAACGACCAGGCCGCCTTCCTTCCCCGCAGCGCGGAATCGACGAAGGTCGTCGATGCCCAGAAGGCCTTCCGTCAGGGCGAGACGCTCCCGGTGGTCGTCGTGTGGACCTCGGACGACGCGGGCGGCGCGGGCGGGCGGCTGAGCCAGGAGCAGCGGGGTGCGGCGACCCGGGCCCTGGCCACGCTCGCCGACAGCGCCGGGGTGGCGGGCGAGGTGTCCCCCGCCGTTCCGTCCCGGGACGGTCAGGCGCTGCAAGGGGTCGTGCAGCTGAGGCCCGGTCTCGGTGAGGAGCTGCCCGGCGTACTGGAACGGATCACCGGGGCCGCCGAGTCCGTACCCGGCACCACCGTGCAGCTCGCCGGTCCCGCGGCGAGCCAGGCGGACCTCTCCGACGCCTTCGCGGGCATCGACGGCCTGCTGCTCGGTGTGGCCCTGGTGACCGTGCTGCTGATCCTGCTGCTCGTCTACCGCAGTGCGCTCCTTCCGCTGGTGATCATCGCGGGGGCGGTCTTCTCGCTGGGCCTGGCGTGCGCTGTCGTGTACGTCCTCGCCGACCACGACGTGGTCCGGGTGGACGGCCAGGTGCAGGGCATCCTGTCGATCCTCGTGATCGGCGCCGCCACCGACTACGCGCTGCTGCTCACCGCCCGCTTCCGTGAGGAACTGGCCGCGGGCGCCGACCGGATCGCGGCCATGCGCGCCGCGCTGAGGCAGTCCTTCGGTCCGATCACGGCGAGCGCCGCCACCGTCGCGCTCGGCCTGCTCGCCCTGCTCCTGAGCGACCTGACCAACAACCGGGCCCTGGGGCCGGTCGGCGCGATCGGCATCGTCTGCGCCGTGCTGAGCGCCCTGACGTTCCTGCCCGCCGCCCTGGTCGTCCTCGGCCGCGCCGCCTACTGGCCGGCGAAGCCCCGGCCCGCCGGGGACGGGAGCGGCGGTCACGGCGTCTGGACGCGGATCGCGGCCCTGGTGGACCGCGCGCCGCGCAAGGTGTGGGCGGTCACCCTCGCGGCCCTGCTCGCCTGTGCCGCCTTCGCCCCGACCCTGGACTCCAAGGGCGTGCCCCTGGACGAGATCTTCGTCAACGACGCCCCGTCCGTCGCCGCCCAGGAGACGCTGGGCGAGCACTTCCCCGGCGGGTCCGGGAACCCGGCCGTCGTCATCGCCGGCGCCGGGGCCCTGCGGCAGGTGACGGCCGCCGTCGAAGACACCGAGGGGGTGGCATCGGCCGCCCCGGCGACGGCCTCCGGACGCCCGGGAGGCGGCGAGCCGCTCGTCGTCGACGGCAGGGTACGCATCGACGCCGTCCTCGCGGACGCGGCGGACACCGACGCCGCCAAGGAGACCGTCGCGCGGCTGCGCGACGCCGTGCGCGCCGTGCCGGACGCCGACGCCCTGGTCGGCGGCTACACCGCGCAGCAGTACGACACCCGGCGCACGGCGGAGCACGACCGCTCCCTCATCGTGCCGGTGGTGCTCGCGATCATCCTGGTCATCCTGGTCGGCCTGCTGCGCTCGCTGCTGATGCCCGTCCTGCTCGTCGCGACGGTGGCCCTGAACTTCCTCGCCACTCTGGGTGTTTCCTCGCTGGTCTTCCAGCACCTGCTCGGCTTCAGCGGCACCGACTCGTCCGTTCCGCTGTACGGGTTCGTGTTCCTGGTGGCCCTGGGCGTGGACTACAACATCTTCCTGATGTCCCGGGTCCGCGAGGAGTCGCTGCGGCACGGCACCCGGGAAGGTGTTCTGCGCGGACTGACCGCCACCGGTGGCGTCATCACCTCCGCGGGCGTCGTCCTCGCGGCCACCTTCGCCGCGCTCGGCGTCATCCCCCTGGCCTTCCTGCTGCAGATCGCCTTCATCGTCGCCTTCGGCGTCCTGCTCGACACCCTCGTCGTCCGCTCCCTGCTCGTTCCGGCCCTGGTCCGCGACATCGGCCGCACCGCCTGGTGGCCGGGGTCGCTCGGCCGCAGGCGCGACTAGGGCCCGGTGACGCGTGGGCGGTGGTCAGGGCCTGAGGCCGCCGACCACTTCGGCGGTGGCGGCGACCCCGTTCTGGATGGTCGGCCCCATGCTCGTACCGGCCAGGAAGAAGCCGAGCAGGACGCAGACCAGCGCGTGCGAGACCTTCAGCCCCCCGTTGCGCAGGAAGATCACCGCGAGAATCAGCAGAAGCAGCACCAACGAGATCGAAATGGCCATGGTCAACCTCCTCCGCCGCGCCTGGATTGCGGCATTCGGCCGTCAGTCTGGCGCAGCGGAGGGTCCATTCGGGCGGAAGACGTGTCCGCCGTACGGGTGTTGACTGGCGGTGACGGCCGACTACGCGCCGCGCGTACGGTCGCGCGTACGGTCATGCGCACGGAGGAAACGCTCCAGGCCCGCGAGGTCGTCGGTGTTGACGTGGTCCACGTCGGCGGCGAGGAGTTCGGTCCAGACGGCGTCCCGCGCCGGTCCCGGCAGGTCGGGTGTGGCCCAGAAGCGGACGCGCTGCCCGCGCCGGTGGGCGGTGGAGACGGCGGCGTGCAGCTTCGCGCGTTCGGCCGCGGGGAACGGGCCGGTGCCCTGCCAGGTGAAGCTGTACGTCCAGTTGCTGCTGATCAGGGGGATGAAGGAGGCGGGGGCCGGGTCCGCGCCGCCGGGACCGACCAGGTCGTCGAGGCGCCCGTCGTAGAAGGCATGGCGGACGCGCTGCGCCTCCATCGGGGCGCGGGCGGCGCGGTGGCCGGAGATGACGGGGGTCACCGCGCCGAGGTGGACGCGGCCGTACGCGTACGTGCTCAGCATCCGGCGGTACCGGCGCAGTTGGCGGTGGAGTTCGGGATAGGTGGCGGCGCCGTCGGTCTTGATGTCGATCAGCAGCTGCACGGGACGGCGGTATCCGCGGTGCACGGAGCCGTGGTCGGCCCCGACCCTGGCCGCCAGGGGGGCCAGGTAGAGCGATTCCAGGGTGCGCGACGGATCGAGGCCGGCCGGGTCGTGGGCGACGAGGAGCTGTCCGTCGACGAGGTGGATGTCCGCCTCCACGCTGGTGAAGCCGTGGGAGAGGGCGTCCAGGAGGGGGCGCGGGTGCTCGTAGTCGTTGTGCGCGTGCGCGCGGCGCAGGGGTCTGTGGCCTGGCTTCTGCTCGGCGGCCCGGGCGTACGAGGGTACGGCGACGGCTCCCGCGAGGGCGGCGGTGAGAGTGGTGACGGCTCTGCGGCGGGTGGGCGCGGTGACGGCCATGGTGCCTCCGGAGGCGTACGGGGCGTTGGGGACTCCGGCGAGTATCCGCCCCGTACAGCCTCAAGGGGCAGGCCCTTCACAGGAGTTCGGCCGATCGTCGCCCCCGGTTCAGACCGCCGCGGCGACGTCCTCCCAGCGGACCGTGCGGTCGCACCAGCGCTCCAGGAGGACACGGTCGTGGCCGACGGCCAGCAGGCCGGCGCCGTGTTCGCGCCGGTACTGCTCGACCACCGCGACCAGGGCCGCCGTCGTCGACGCGTCCAGCATCGCCGTCATCTCGTCGCAGACCAGCCAGCGCGGGCGCAGCACCAGGGCGCGGGCCAGACAGGCGCGTTGCAGCTGGCCGTCGCTCACCTCGTGCGGGCGCCGGGTGAGGAGGTCGTCGCCGAGCCCCACCGCCTGGGCCAGCTCACCGACGGCGGTGGCCGCTTCGTCGCGCCGCCCGGTGGCGCGCAGTGGTTCCGCGATCAGGTCGCGCAGGCGCAGGCGGGGGTCGGCGGACAGCCTGGGCTGCTGGAAGACCACGCCGATCGCCGTGCGCTGTTCGCGCGGGGCGCGGTGGCGCCAGCCGGTGACCGTGCGGCCGTCGAGGGTGACGGTGCCGGTGTCCGGGCGGTGGAGCAGGGCGGCGACCCGGGCGAGCGTCGACTTGCCGCAGCCGCTCGGTCCGAGCAGGCCGACCGCTTCACCGGGTTCGACGGCGAGGTGCGCGTCCCGTACGACGGGCTTCCCGCGTTCGTAGCCGGCGGTGATCGCTTCGAGTTCAAGCACGTGCGCTCTCCTGGGCCGACGGGTGGTGGCAGGCGACGCCGTCCGTGAAGTCGAAGTCCGGCCGCAGGGCGCAGACTTCGGTGGCGTACGCGCAGCGGGCGGCGAAGGCGCACCCCGGGGGCAGGTCTCCGAGCTCGGGCGGCATGCCGGGGATCGGCGCGAACGCGCGCTCCGGAAGGGCGTTCAGCAGGCCCCGGGCGTACGGGTGCCGAGGGCCCGTTCCCCGGAAGAAGCGCGTGGCGTCGGCGAGTTCCACGATGCGTCCCGCGTACATCACGGCGACGCGGTCGGCGATGCGCTCTGCGGCCGCGAGGTCATGGGTGATCATCAGCAGCGCGTGGCCGTCGTCGACGTGCCGGCGGAGCTCGTCGACGGTGCGGTCGACGAGGTCGCGGTCGAGGCCGGTGGTCGGCTCGTCCGCGAGCAGCAGGGGCGCGTCGCCGACGAGTGCGAGGGCGGTCGCGGCGCGCTGCGCGAGTCCGCCGGACAGTTCGTGCGGGTAGCGGTCGAGGTGGTCCACCGGGAACGCGGCCCGCTCGGCCGCCGCGCGGGCCGCCTCACGCACGTCCTGCTTCCGCGTGCCGGTCAGCTCGCGCAGCGTCTCTCCGAGCTGCGCTCCGACGGTCCGTACGGGCGTGAGGTGGGCGGCGGGACTCTGCGGTACGAGTCCGACACGGCGTCCCCGCACCGTACGCGCCAGGGTGCGTTCGTCGGTGGTGAGCAGATCGACGTCTCCCAGGAGCGCGGACCCCGCGGTCTGGGCGTTGCCGGGGAGCAGTCCGAGCAGCGCGGAGGCGAGCACGGACTTGCCGCAGCCGCTCTCACCGACGAGGGCCAGGCACTCCCCCTGAGCGAGGTCGAAGCCGGCGTCGGCGACGGCGGCGATGTGCCGCCCTCCGCGCATCCGGAACCGCACGGAGAGTCCCCGCACGGACAGCAGGGGCGGTCGACGCTGCGCGGGACGGTCCGCCTTCGCGTCGCTTCCCGTGTCGGCGTCCGGCGCGGAACGGGCCGCGTTGCGAACGTTCCCCGGAACAGGTTCGTGAACGTTCCCCGGAACAGAGTGATGAACGTTCCCCGGAACGGACGGGGGCGCCACGAGGGAACGCTCCGAAACCGCTTCGGCGTCGTGCGGGCCGGCCGCGGCCGGGGTCTGCGCGGCCGTGGGAACCGGCTTCGCGTTCTGGGGCGGTGTCACAGCATCAGCTCCGATCGGCGGCGCGGGTTGATCCGCTCCCGCCAGGAGCCGGCCAGGCCCGCGATGGCGAGGGTCGGGATGATCAGGAGGAGACCGGGGAAGAGCGTCGGCCACCAGTCACCGGCCAGCAGCGAGCTGCGGGCCGACTGGACCAGGTTGCCCAGGCTCGCCTGGTGCGTCGGCAGGCCGAGGCCCAGGAACGAGAGGGCCGACTCGTGCCACATCGCGTGCGGGACCATCAGGACCGCCGCGAGCCCCGCCTGCGGCAGTACGCCCGGCAGAAGATGCCGCACCGCGACCCGCCACCGCGACGCGCCGCCCGAGACCGCCGCGTCGATGTACGGGCGCGAGCGCAGCGAGAGGACCTCGGAGCGGACGATGCGGGCCGTGGACAGCCAGTGTGTCAGGGCCACCGACACGATCACCGGCCACACCCCCGGCCGGAACATCGCGACGATGAAGATGCCCAGCAGCAGGTGCGGGATGGACGAGAAGGTGTCGACGAGCCGCATCACCACACGGTCCGTCCAGCCGCCGAACGCCGCGGCCGCCGCCCCCACCGCCGTACCGATGAACGTGGCGACGAGCGCCGCGACCAGGCCGACCATGAGGGAGACGCGCAGTCCGTACACGCAGCGCAGCAGCAGATCGCGCCCGACGTCGTCCGTCCCGAACGGGTGGGCCAAGGACGGCGGCTGGAGCTTCATCGACAAGTCGACGGCCTGCTGGTCGAGGTTGGCCAGCGGCGGTACGACGAGAACGGCGAGCACCACCGCCACCACGATCACGACGGAGGTGCGGACGCGGACCGTGCGCGTCGAGCGGCGGGTGCGCCCGTGCGAGCGCCACACCGCGAACTCGGAGACGGGTCCGGAAGCGGGTCCGGAAGCGGGTCCGGAAGCGGGTCCGGAAGCGAGTTCAGCCATCGAAGCCCACCCTCGGGTCCGCGAGTCCGTACAGCAGGTCGGAAAGCAGGTTCCCGGCCAGGACCGCCGCCGTGGCGAGCACCGTCAGCGCCGCCAGCAGCGGGAAGTCCACCGAGGTCGCCGCCTGCACGGTCGCCGCCGCGATGCCCGGCCAGCTGAAGACCGTCTCGACGAGCAGCGCACCGGTGATGAGTTCGGGCACGCGCGAGCCGATGAGGGTGAGCGTCGGCAGCATCCCGGAGCGCAGGGCGTGTCCGAGCAGCACGGTACGTTCGTTCAGCCCGCGCGCGCGGGCGCCGCGCACCGGGTCCTCCTCCAGCGCGTCGGCGACACCCTGGCGTACGTAGAGGAAGAACCAGGGAAGCTGCGAAACACCGAGAACGGCCGCCGGCAGCACCAGGTGCGTGGCGACCTGCCCGAGGGTGACCACGTCGCTGTCGGTGTCGGTCAGACCGCCGGCCGGCAGCACTCCCAGCCTGAGCGCGAAGAACCACATGGCGAGCAGGCCCAGCCAGAAGGCGGGCGCCGCTTCCAGGGTGTACGCCGCCGAGCTGACGGCCCGGTCCAGCCAGCCGCCCTGCCGGCGCGCGGCCAGCACGCCCAGCGACGTGCCGAGCAGGATCGCGACGAGGAACGCGGTGACGGCGAGCAGCACCGACCAGCCGAGGCGTTCGGCGATGACGTCGATGACGGGCTGGCGCATCACGCTGGAGTCGCCGAGGTCCCCGGTGACCGCCGAGGCCAGCCAGTGCCACCAGCGTTCGACGAGCGGCTGGTCGACGCCGAGGTTGGCGCGGAGCTGGTCGAGGTTCTCCTGCGAGGCGGTGAGGCCCGCGGTGCCCGCGTAGGCCTTGACGGGGTCGAAGGGCGAGGCGGCGGCGACGGCGAAGACGCCGAAGGTCACCACCAGCAGGACGGGGGCGGCGAACAGGAGCCGCCGCCCCGCCATCCTCGCCATCGGCCTCCAGGGGAGCTTCCGGCTCGGGTGTGTCACTTCTTCGGAGTCCAGTCCTCGACGTTCCACCACGGTCCGGAGGCCAGCCCGTGATCGTGCGGCTCGATCTGCGTCGTCAGCCCGGACCACTTGTCGTCGACGACGTACAGGTGGTCGATGTGGGTGAGGAAGGTGTAGCCGGGGTTCTTCACGAGCTCGCGCTGGACGGTGTCGTACGCGGCCTTGCGGTCGGCCTTCTCGCCGCTCTCGCGGCCGGCCTTGAGCGCCTTGTCGACGGCCGGGTTGTCGTACCAGGCCATGTTGTTGAAGGCGTCGCCCGCCAGCGAGGACTTGAGGAGCGTGTACTGGTCGAAGTCGGGGTCGCCGGGCGAGCCGCCGCCCGCGAGCACCGCGTCGTGCTTCATGCGCGGCATGATGACCTCCCAGGTGCCGGCCTGGGTCTTGATGTCGATGCCGGCCTTCTTCGCGTCGGACGCGTAGGCGAGGGCGTGGTCCTGGCGGAGCTTGTCGCCGGAGAGGTACCAGAGCGGGAACTGGGCGCGTACGCCGTCCTTGACGCGGATGCCGTCGGCGCCGGGCTTCCAGCCCGCCTCGTCGAGGATCTTCTCCGCCTTCGCGAGGTCGTGGACGCGCTCGGTGCCCTTGGCGAACCAGGGGCTGTCGGTCGGGACGGGACCGTAGGCCGGCTTGCCCGCGCCTTCGAGGATCCTGTCGATCATGGCCTGGCGGTCGACGGCCACGTCGAGGGCGCGGCGTATGCCGGTGTCGCCCGTGACCTTGTTGTGGGTCGGCAGGGTCACGGTGCGGTAGTCGAAGGACTTGGCGGCGTACGTCGTCCTGCCGGCCTCGTCCTTGAAGGTCTTGGCGAGGTTGGGCGGCAGGATGGCGCCGTCGAGGTCGCCGGTGCGCAGCCGGGTGGCGCGCACGTCGTCGTCCTTGATGATCGCCATGGTGAACTTCTTCACCTTCGGCGCGCCGCCCCAGTAACCGGGGTTGGCCTTGAAGCTGAGCTTCTCGCCCTTGGACCAGCCGGTGAGGACGTACGGTCCCGTGCCGACCGGCTTCGTCGTGAAGGGGCCGCTGTTGACGTCCTGTTCGCCCGCGACGTGCTCGGGAGCGATCGGAAGGACGGTGCGCTCGGCGAACGGCGCGTACGGGTACTTGAGTGTGAAGACGACCTTGTGGTCACCGTCGGCCCGGACGTCCTCGACCGCGTCGAGTTCGGTCTTGGAGGCGTTGTTGGTCTTCTTGTCGAGGATGGTCTCGTAGGTGAAGACCACGTCCTTCGACGTGAAGGGCCTGCCGTCGCTGAACTTCACGCCCTGACGCAGGGTGTACGTGTACGTACGGCCGTCGTCGGTGACTTCGGGCAGCTCGGCGGCGAGCGCCGGCCGGAGCTTCATCTCGTCGTCGAAGGTGAGCAGCCCGTCGAATATCTTGGAGTTGCCGTCCTTGCCGTAGCCGAGGAGCGGGCTGAGCGTCTCGGGCTCGTACGCGATGCCGACGACCGCGGAGTCCTTGGAACCGCCGGATCCGGATCCGGCCCCGGACGCGCCCGGCTTCGAGCAGGCCGCCGCGGTGATGGCCAGTGTTCCGGCCAGCGTCGCGGCGGCCGCCCCACGTATCGATCGGGACAGCATGGCTCTCCACACCCCTAATAAAGATCAACTGTTATTGCGAACCGGTCGCAATTAAACCGTATGTAAAGGGGTGCGTGCTCCACTGCCCCTTACCGGGGCAGGCAGGGGCCCGCGCCGCTCCGGCGCGGGCCCCGTGCTACTCGGGCGCGGGCAGGCCGACGAGCCGCGCCACCGCCTCCGTGTGCCGGCCGGGCGCGCCCAGCGCGATCGAGTCCGCCTTGGCCCGCTTGAGGTAGAGATGCGCGGGGTGCTCCCAGGTCATGCCGATGCCGCCGTGCAGCTGTACGCACTCCTCGGCCGCGTGCACCGCGACCCGGGAGCAGTACGTCTGAGCGACCGCCACCGCGAGGGGCGCGTCCGCGCTGCCCGTGGCCAGGGCGTCGGCGGCGTTGCGGGCGGCCGCCCGCGCCGAGACGACTTCCAGCCACAGCTGCGCCATGCGGTGCTTGAGCGCCTGGAAGGAACCGACCGGGCGGTTGAACTGCTTGCGCTCACGCGTGTAGCGGACGGACTCCTCCAGGCACCACTCGGCGAGCCCCAGCTGCTCGGAGGCGAGCAGCCCGGCCCCGGCGAGCAGTCCGCGCCGCACCGGGGCCTCGGCCGAGCCGGCGAGCCGGCGGCCGCGGGCCCCGTCGAGGGTGACGGTGGCGAGCGGCCGGGTCAGGTCGAGCGGGGTCAGCGACTCGACGGTGACGCCGGGCGCTCCTGTCTCCACCGCGTACAGCCCGTCCTCGGCCGGTACGAGCAGGACCGCGGCGGCGGCCGCGTCCGCGACGCCGGTGACGCGTCCGCCGAGCGAGCCGTCACCGTCCGCCCGTACCGCGCCGGAAAGTCCGCTCCCGGGAGCGGCGGACAGCGGGACGGCGAGCGCCACGACCGTACCGCCGCCGGCGAGCGCGCCGAGGAGCTCCCCGACCGCCCCGTCCTCGGTGTCGCACCCCAGCAGGGTCTCGGCGGCGATGACCGCTCCGGTGAGGTACGGCACCGGGGCGACGCTGCGGC
The DNA here is from genome assembly GCF_053591455.1 of Streptomyces sp. NPDC003016. Classification (NCBI taxonomy): domain Bacteria; kingdom Bacillati; phylum Actinomycetota; class Actinomycetes; order Kitasatosporales; family Streptomycetaceae; genus Streptomyces; species Streptomyces sp. NPDC003016. The sequence goes on along the minus strand of NZ_JBSFTV010000034.1, from coordinate 21,767 downwards.
CCAGCTCCTCCAGCACCACCGCGGCCTCGCGGTGGGTGGCGCCCTGGCCGCCGAGCTTCTCGGGCACGAGAAGCCCGGCCAGGCCCATTTCGGTGGCCAGCGATCCCCACAGCCGCGGGTCGTACGGCGTGTCCGACTCCGCGCGGGTGAGGACGGCCGCGTGGTCGCAGCGGTCGGCGAGGAGGGAGCGTACGGCCGCGCGCAGGTCGTCCTCGGCCTCGGAGTACAGCAGGTCGGGCTGAGCAGTCCGTGCGGTCATCGGGCGAGGTCCTTCCAGGCGATGTCCTTGTCGCTGCGCGGCTCGGACGGCAGGCCGAGTACGCGCTCCGCGACGATGTTGAGCAGCACCTCGCTCGTACCGCCTTCGATGCTGTTGCCCTTGGAGCGCAGGTAGCGGTAGCCGGCGTCGCGGCCGGTGAAGTCGACGCGTTCGGGGCGGTGCATGGTCCAGTCGTCGTACAGCAGCCCTTCCTCGCCGCGCAGTTCCACCTCCAGGCCGCTGATCTCCTGGTTGAGGCGGGCGAAGGCCAGCTTCATGCCCGAGCCCTCGGGGCCCGGCTGGCCCGCGACGAGCTGCTGGCGCAGCCGCTCGCCGGCGAGGCGGGCGACCTCGGCCTCGACCCAGAGGCCGAGCAGGCGCTGGTGCAGGTCGTGGGTGCGCAGTTCGGGGCGTTCGCGCCAGGTTCCGGCGACCGGGCCGATCATGCCGCCCTCGCGCGGGATGCGGGAGCCGCCGATCGAGACGCGCTCGTTCATGAGGGTGGTCTGCGCGACCTTCCAGCCCTCGCCGACGGCGCCGAGGCGCCGGCTGTCGGGGATGCGTACGCCGGTGAGGAAGACCTCGTTGAACTCGGCCTCACCGGTGATCTGGCGCAGCGGCCTGACCTCGACCCCGGGATCGGTCATGTCGCACACGAAGTACGTGATGCCCTGGTGCTTGGGCAGATCAGGGTCCGTACGGGCGATGAGGATCGCCCAGCGGGCCACATGGGCGCTGGACGTCCACACCTTCTGCCCGTCGACGACCCAGTCCTCACCGTCGCGCACCGCGCGTGTGCCGAGTGCCGCGAGGTCGGAGCCCGCGCCCGGCTCGCTGAACAGCTGGCACCACACCTCCTCACCCACCCACAGGGGCCGCAGCAGGCTCTGCTTCTGCTCGTCCGTACCGAAGCGCAGGATGGTCGGCGCGGCCATGCCGAGGCCGATGCCGATCCGCCGCGGGTCGTTGTCGGGCGCGCCGGCCGCCGCCAGTTCCGCGTCCACGACGGCCTGGAGGGAGCGGGGCACGCCGAGTCCGCCGAGACCGACGGGGTAGTGCACCCAGGCGAGTCCGGCGTCGAAACGGGCCTTGAGGAAATCCGTACGGTCCGTAGTGGCCGGCGGGTGCGCGGCGAGCAACTCCTGGGTCAGCCTTCGCACTTCGGCTGCGTCGGTCATCGGGTCGTCCCCTCCGGTACGACGACCACGCGTCCCGTGGTCGTGCCGTCCGCGACGCGCTGGACGGCGTCCGCCGCGTCCTTCATGGCCACGCGCTCGCTGACCAGGGGCCTGATGGCTCCCTCGGCGGCCAGCCGGGTGAGCTCCTGGTGACAGGCGAGGACCGCGGCCGGGTCCATGGTGTTGTAGAGGCCCCAGTGCAGGCCGACGATCGAGTAGTTCTTCACCAGGGCGTGGTTGAGCCCCGGTGAGGGGATCGTGCCGCTCGCGAAGCCGACCACGACGATGCGGCCCTCGAAGGCGACGCACTTCACCGACTTGGCGTACGCGTCACCGCCCACCGGGTCGTAGACGACGTCGGCACCGCGCCCGCCGGTGGCCTCCTTGACCTTGGCGACGATGTCCTCGCCGCGCCGGTCGATGACGAGGTCGCAGCCCAGCTCCCGGGCGGTGCGGGCCTTCCCGGGGCCGCCGACGACACCGATGACGGTGGCGCCGGCCGCCTTGCCCAGCTGCACGGCGGCGCTGCCGACGCCGCCCGCCGCCGCGTGCACCAGCAGGGTCTCCCCCGCCTTCAGGTGCGCCCGGCGGTGCAGCCCGAACCAGCCCGTCTGGTAACCGATGTGCAGGGCGGCCGCCTCGGCGTCGTCCAGCGGTTCGGGTGCGGGCAGCACGCCGGCCGCGTCGACGACGACGTACTCGGCGAAACCGCCGTGCGGCAGCGCCGGGGTGGCGATCACGCGGCGGCCGTCCTCCGTCTCGCCGCAGATCTCGACGCCCGGGGTGAAGGGCAGGGGCGGCCGTACCTGGTACTGGCCGCGGCAGAGCAGGGCGTCGGGGAAGTTGATGTTCGCGGCACGCACCTTCAGCAGGAGCTGCCCTTCGCCCGGCGTGGGTGTGCCGACCTCGTCGAGGCGCATCACCTCGCCCGGCTCGCCGTTCTCGTGCACTCGCCATGCCTGCATCCGAGTTCCTCCACCACACCGTAGGCAGTACCGCGCTCGGCGCATACTAAGCGGTCGCTTGCACCGATGGGAACAGCTTCGGCGCCATCATCCCGACTTCGGCCTGGCCCGTACGTGCATCCGCTCCCCCTGGGGACCGAAGAGGCTCAGGATCTCCACGGGCTCCTCCCCCGCCGGGCCGAACCAGTGCGGTACCCGCGTGTCGAACTCCGCCGCCTCGCCGGGGCCGATCTCCAGATCGTGCGGACCCAGCACCACCCGCAGCCTGCCCGACAGGACGTACAGCCACTCGTAGCCCTCGTGCGTGCGCGGCTCGGGGTCCCTGCGCTTCTGCCGGTAGACCACCTTGTAGGCCTGGAGGCCGCCGGGCTGCCGGGTCAGCGGCAGATACGTCTGCCCGTCCCGCTCGATCGACTTCATCCGCACCCGGGGGTCCCCGACCGGAGGCGCGCCCACCAGCTCGTCGAGCGGCACCTGGTGGGCGCGGGCGATCGGCAGCAGCAGCTCCAGGCTCGGTTTGCGGCCGCCGGACTCCAGCCGGGACAAGGTGCTCACCGAGATCCCGGTCGCCTCGGAGAGTGCGGTCAGGGTGGCTCCGCGTTCCTTGCGCAGTGCGCGCAGGCGCGCGCCCACACCGTTCAGTACGCCGACCAGGTCCTTCTCTCCATCCATGAGGACATTGCAGGATCGGCAAACCGCTTTGTCAAGGAGTGGCGGCCTCTTCTGCCGCCGCCGGGCCGACGAGCTCTTCCAGTACGTCCTCCATGGTGACGAAACCGATCACGGTGCCCTTGTCACCGGTGACGGCGGCCAGGTGCGTACCCGCGGCCCGCATGGCGGTCATGGTGTCGTCGAGCGGCGTGTCGATCTCGACCCGGATCACCGGGTGCAGCGCGGAGCGCGGGAACGGCCGGGTGCGCTCGGTGACGCCGAGCCCGTCCTTGATGTGCAGGTAGCCCAGCACCTCGTCGCCCGGTCCGGTGACCGGCAGCCGCGAGAACCCCCAGACCGCCGCCGCCCGCTCCAGTTGCTGCGGGGTGGTGGTGTGGTCGACGGTGACGATCCTGCTGAGCGGCACCATCACCTCGCCCACCGGCCGGTTGCCCAGCTCCAGGGCGTCGCGCAGGCGCTCGCCGTCGGCCGGCGCCAGCAGCCCCGCCTCGCTGGAGTCCTTGACCAGGCGGACGAGTTCGTCGTCGGTGAAGACGGAGGCGACCTCGCCCTTCGGCTCGACCCTGAGCAGGCGCAGCAGCGCGTTGGCGAACGCGTTGACGCCGAAGACGACCGGCCGCAGGGCATGGGTGAGGGCCACCAGTGCCGGCGCCAGCGCCAGCGCGGACGGGACCGGAGCGGCGAGCGCGATGTTCTTCGGCACCATCTCGCCGACCAGCATGTGCAGGTACGTCGCCAGCGTCAGCGCGATCACGAACGCGATCGGGTGGATCAGCGCTTCCGGTACGCCGACGGCTTCGAAGGGCGGCTCCAGAAGGTGGGCGATGGCCGGTTCGGCGACCGCGCCCAGGACGAGCGAGGAGAGGGTGATGCCGAGCTGGGCGGTGGCCATCACGGCGGACAGGTGCTCGATCCCCCAGAGGGTGCTCCTGGCGCGACGGCTGCCGCTGACGGCCTGCGGTTCGATCTGGCTGCGCCGTACGGAGACGAGGGCGAACTCGGCTCCGACGAAGAACGCGTTGGTGACGAGGGTGAGCGCGCCGATGGCGAGCTGGAGAGCGGTCACCGGACTTCCTCCGCGGTCTGCGCCGCGGAGGCGGACGCGGGAACGCTCGAGGGAACGCCGGCCGGCGCCGGCACGGGCGCGATGATGCGGACCCGGTCCGCCCGGTGGTGCGCGACATCGAGGACGGCGAGCTTCCAGTCGTCCACGTCGAGCCGGTCGGCCGGGGCCGGAATGCGCTCCAGACGCGTCGCGATGAGACCGGCGAGCGTCTCGTACGGACCGTCGGGCGCGCGGAAGCCGATCTCCTGGAGCTGGTCCAGGCGGACGCTGCCGTCCGCCTCCCAGACCGGGTGGCCGTCGTCCGACGGCTCGCCGGCGGCGAGGCCGGGGCGTTCGTCCGGATCGTGCTCGTCGCGCACCTCCCCCACGACTTCTTCGACGATGTCCTCGACGGTGGCCACTCCCGCCGTACCGCCGTACTCGTCGATCACCACGGCCATGGTGCGGCTGCGGCGCAGCTGCTGGAGCATCCGGTCCACCGGGAGGGAGTCGGGGACCAGCAGGGCCTCGGTGGCGAGGTCGGTGACCGGGGTCCTGCCCCGCTCCGCCTCGTCCAGGGCGAGGACGTCACGGATGTGGACGGTGCCGATCACCTCGTCCAGGGTGTCGCGGTAGACGGGAAACCGGGACAGGCCGGTGGCCAGGGTGAGGTTGGCGGCGTCGGCGGCGGTGGCGCGGGCCTCCAGCGCCTGGACGTCCACGCGCGGCGTCATGACGTTCTGCGCGGTCAGTTCGCCCAGATGCAGGGTACGGACGAACAGTTCGGCGGAGTCCTGCTCGATCGCGCCCTCGCGGGCGGAGTGCTGCGCCAGCGCGACCAGTTCCCGCGGGGTACGGGCGGACGCCAGTTCCTCGGCGGGTTCCAGGCCGAAGCGCCGCACCAGGCGGTTCGCCGTGTTGTTGAGGTGGTGGATCAGGGGCCCGAAGGCGGCGGTGAAGGCGCGTTGCGGGCCGGCCACGACCTTGGCGACGGCCAGCGGGCTGGAGATCGCCCAGTTCTTCGGGACCAGCTCGCCGACCACCATCAGCACCACGGTGGACACGGCGACTCCGAGGAACGTCGCGACGGCGGACACGGCCCCGGCGGGCAGCCCGGCCGCTTCCAGGGGGCCGCGCAGCAGCACGGCCAGGGACGGCTCCGCGAGCATGCCGATGACCAGAGAGGTCACGGTGATGCCCAGCTGGGCGCCCGAGAGCTGGAAGGTGAGGCGCTTGGCGGCCTTCAGGGCGCTCACCGCGCCCCGTTCACCGGCCCGCGCGGCCCGCTCCAGTTCGCCGCGCTCGATCGTGGTCAGGGAGAACTCGGCCGCGACGAACACCGCGCACGCCAGCGTGAGTGCGAGGGCGAGGAGCAGAAGGAGGACTTCGGTCACCGTGTCACCTCCGCCCCATGGTCCGACGGGACGGAAACGACATGGCTCGTACGGGGAGGCTCACCCATTGCGGGACCGCGGCTCCTTCTTCGGTCGGGTGATCATTCGGTCAGATGATCCGATGTTCCGGGCGGGGCGGAAAGCCACCCCTCACAGCCTTCAATAGTAAAGGGGGAGCAAAGCAATGTCAGGTGACGGCGACCGCGGCCACCGGAAAAGGCAGACACGACGCGGCCCCCGGACCGGCGGCGGATTCCAGGGGCCGCGTCACCACCGCCTTCCCTACCGCACGATCACCTCGGCCACCTGCGGCGCGCTCCCGCCCCCGCTCCAGCGCAGGCGTACGGCCGAGGCCAGTTCGTAGTCCACGGTGAACTCCTCGTAGCCGCCGTCGGCCCGGCCGACCGTGAGCCAGGCGCCGTCGGCCTCGCGTACCTGCACAGCGGCCCGCGCGGAGCTGCCCTCCGGCTGGAGGACGGTCACGGACGTCACCACCGACGTCCCGCCCAGGTCCACCTGGAGCGCCTCGCCCGGCTCCGGCGCGCGCGCCGCGCGGTAGACGCGGCCGACGTCTCCGTCGGCCGCCGCAGCCAGGCTGCTGCCGGCCGCCGCCGGTGGTCCGCCGGTCACGGCCGCGTCCTTGGTCTCCACGGCGAACTCCCGCACGACGAGCCAGTTCGTCTGCCCCGCCGTGGCCCGCGCCCGTACGTAACGGGCCTCGGCGGCGGCCGGGGCCGTCGCCGTCACGACCGGCTGGCCGGAGAACACCGCGAGCTGTTTCCAGGAAGTGCCGTCGGACGAGTACTCCAGCACTCCTTGGCGCATGTAGTCGTTCGCGCTGCCCGGCTTGCCCATGGCGAGCGAGACACCGCCGATCTCGCGTTCCTTGCGCAGGTCGACCGTCACCTGGTCACCGGCGGCGGCGGCACGGCTGCTCCAGAAGAACGTGCTGTCGTCGCCGTCGACCATCCGGGCGACCGTGTTGCCCTGGTAGGCGGGCAGGCTGGTCAGGCCCCTGATTCCACCGGTGACACCGAGCAGCCGGTCGTGCTCGGCGGCCGCGTCCTCGGTGAACTTGTCGAGCACTCCTTCGCCCACGGCCACCGGGATCTTGCGTCCCTCCAGGTCGGTGTACGTGAAGGACTTCGCCGCGGCGACGAGCCCGGGCAGCCGTTGCCGCTGTTCCCACGCGCGCTCGCCGTCTCCGTCGCGGGCCAGTGCGACCATCCGCAGTGCGGCGCGCGTCGCGACGCCCCACGCCTCGGCGGCGTCGAGCCACGGTTCGCTGTCGCCGATGAATTCCCGCTCGGGGAGACGGTCGCGCAGGACGTCCGGCGACTTCTGGAGGTCCGCCAGCGCGCCGTCCAGGCTGCGCTCGTCCTCGGACTCCCAGAACCGCTCGATCTCGGCGGCCAGGTCGGGAGCCTGCTGGGCGTTGATGCGGGAGCTGTAGTTGACGTCGGAGAAGACCCGCAGGGCCTTCTGCGCCTTCGCGTCGCCGCCCGCGTACTCGGAGATCGCCGTCTGCCAGGAGGTGCGCGGATCGTAGGCCGCGTCGTTCCACGCGTAGTCGGCGATGGTGATCAGCGGGATCTTCGAGGCGTACGCCTGGTTCATCGGGTTGGCGGTGATGCCGGAGCCGAGCTCCGCGGGCATCCCCTCCTCCCGGCCGTTGTAGGGGCCGAGCAGCAGCCGGTTGGTGACGTAGTCGTTCACCGGGTAGTTGTCCCAGAGCAGGATCGGGTGCGCGAAGACGTCACGCGCGGCCCTCGCCTGGGCCACCGTGATCACCGGCGCGATGACGCCGACGCCGGTCCACTCGACCACCACGTCGTCGTCGAGCTGCTCGGCGAGCGCCTTCTTGTACGGGGACGGAGTGACGTTGTAGTACTCCGTCGGCACCATCTGCAGCGGCGCGGCGCCCGGGTGGGCGGCGATGAAGTCCTGGTTGACCCGGTTGAGGAGGTACGCCTGGGCGGCGCCGGCGGCGGCGGCTCCCGTCCCCCACTTGTCCTGGTCGGCCTGGCAGTTCCACCTGGTGTAGCTGATGTCGTCGAGCGGCACGGCGTAGGTGCGGACACCGAGGTCCCAGACCGTCTCGAACTTGTCGGTCAGCGCCTTGATGTCGGCCTCGGAGCTGTAGCAGACGCTCAGACCGGGCGACAGCGCGTAGGTGAACTCCACGTGCCGGGCGCGGGCCCGGCCGACGAGCTCCTCGATCTTCGCGAGCTGGGCGGCGGGATAGGGCTCGCGCCACCTCTCGCGCAGATACGGGTCGTCCTTGGGCGAGTAGACGTAGATGTTCATCTTGTGCTCGCCGTAGAAGTCGAGCTGGTCGAGACGGGCGGCGTGGGTCCACGGGATGCCGTAGAAGCCCTCGATGACGCCGCGGACCGCGGTGCCGGGCCAGTCACGGACCTCGACGCCCGCGACCTTCGCCCCGGGGCCGCTGCGCTCGGGGAGCAGCAGGCGCAGTGACTGGGCCGCGTAGTACGTACCGGCCGCGTCCTTGCCGGAGAGCGCGACAAGGTCCTCTCCGACACCCAGGACGTAGCCCTCGGCGGGGAGTCCGTCAGGGCCCTCGATGCCGAGGTCGGCGAGCGCCTCGGCGGTCTGCGGGGTCTCCCCCGGGCCGCCGACGTAGACGGTGAGCCGGCTCCTGACGGGGCGCTCGCCTCGTACGACCTGGTGCGCACCGGCGTCGAGGAGTGCTTGCCGGGCCACCTCCAGCGCGGCGGCGTCGGCCTTGTCGCCCGCGACGATCGTCACCGTCGGGGTGATGGTGGCCCGGTCGTAACGCTCTTCGACGTCCCGCGGTGTCGGGGTGATGGCGGAGGCTGATCTTCGGGCGCTGCCACTCGGCGGGTCGGTGGCCGAGGGGGTGGCGGCCGAGGGGGTGGCGGCCGAGGGGGTGGCGGCCGAGGGGGTGGCGGCCGTCGGGTCGGCGGCAGGCGGGTCGGCGGCTGCCCCGACGGCCGGGACTCCGAGCACCAGGGCGAGAGCGGCAGCGAGCATGGCGAGCGGGCGCAGGCGGAGCGTCACACGTCCTCCAGAGGTCCCGGCGAAAACTGTGGGCAATCACGCATCACAACGCCACAGAATCCCCCCGGAGCCTGACAGGCTGTCAATGGCGCGCACGTCTCATCCAGACGATTCCGCAAGTCGCCCGTGACCATTCATCTTTGAGCCGGATAGCCGTATCGGTCCTGAGACGCTGCCGCCCGGCACACCCGGAGCCGGCACGGCGCCCGCGGCCGGCTTCGCCGCGTACGCCTTCACCGGGGTTCAGCGGCTGAAGACCTCGAAGGTGACCGCGGGCTTCCCGCCGAAGCTCTCCGCCGCGCGCTGCGCGTTCCGGGTGAGGAACGTGCGGCAGTACGTCTCGGGGTCCTCGTCCGTCAACGCCTCGATGTAGCTCCGGTGTTCGAGCAGGGACCGTACGGAGCGCTCCAGACCGGGCGCCGCCTCCACGGCATGGGTGGGCGTCGCCGAACCCGCGACGGCGACCCACCGCACTCCGTCCCAGGGCGCGAGCCCCTGTTCGGTGAGCTCGGGAAAGATCCAGCGGTTCCCGGCGTCGCCCGCCGCGTCCAGGGTGGCCCGGCCCACCGCCCGGTGGTCGGGCGTGTTCCAGGCGACGCCGCCCCAGGTGTCGCGGTGGTTGAGGGTGATGACGAGTTCGGGGCGGTGCTTGCGGATGGCGGCGGTGATGTCCCGGCGCAGCCCGGTCCCGTACTCGATCACGCCGTCCTCGTAGTCCAGGAACTCCACCGCGGTGACCCCCACCACCGCCGCGCCGGCCCGCTGCTCCTGTTCCCGCAGCGGGCCGCACTTGTCCGGTTCCAGGGTGTCGATCCCGGCCTCGCCCCGGGTGGCGAGCAGGTACGCCACTTCGCGGCCGCCGTCGGTCCATCCCGCCACGGCTCCGGCGCACCCGTACTCGAGATCGTCCGGATGCGCCACCACGGCGAGGGCGCGCTGCCAGTCCGAAGGCATCGGCCGGAGCTGCTGGGACTGCTGGGACTGCTGTGTCGGCTCGGTCGTCATGCGCGCAGAATAAGCGGCGCATCATTCGTTCCGGTTCGGGCCGGGGCTGTTGCGGCGTCATACGCAGCCGCACGCGCCCCTGGGTCGCGGCGGAGAAGGCGCTTACCGAGGAGCTTCCGTGGGGACCGGACGCGAAGGGCTGCCCGGCGGCGTCGGTGTCTCGCTGCTGAGGGTGTACGACTGGCCGGCCGCCGACGGACCGTGCGGCGGCACGCCCCACCTCCGTCCCACCTGCTCCGAGGGGGTCACGGAGCACGCGACCGATATGCATGGCGTGACCCTGGTCAACTTCGCGTTGTTCGACCTGGTGGGCATGCAGCTGTCGCCGCGCATCCGGGACCTGAGGAAGATCACCCTGTACCGGATGGCCCCGCAGCGGGACGTCAACCGCCTCTGGCCAGCGGCGGGGCCCCTGCTCACCCAGAAGATCAACATTGGGCTGACCGAGGAGAACTGGGATGACTTGCTCCGCCTGGCGGGGTCGATCAAGTTCGGGCACGCCACCGCCTCGCTGATCGTCGGCAAGCTGTCCGCCTCCTCCCGGCAGAACACCCTTGCCGCGGCGCTGAAGGAGTATGGGGCTTCGCCGTACGGTCTACGCCGCCCGCTATCTGGCGGACGAGACCTACCGCAGGAAGATCACCCGGCAGCTCGACAAGGGCGAATCCCTGCACTCCCTGCGCCGCAGCCTGCTCTACGCGCACGAGGGTGCGATCCGGCACCGCCACCTGGCCGCGCAGACCGAGCAGGCATGGTGCCTGACGCTGCTGACCAACTCGGTGGTGACCTCGACGACGGAGCACTACGGACTGGACGTCGCCCAGATGCGCGCCGAGGGCCGCGCGGTCGACGACGAACTGTTGGCCCGTATCTCCCCAGCCCACTCGGAGAACGTGAACTTCTTCGGCACGATCTCCGTGGAAGTCGACACCGAACTCGCCGAGCTCGACCCGACCGGCTACCGCCCGCTGCGGCCCCGCCGCCCGGAACGGTCCTGAAGGCGCCCACTGATCACATCCGTCCCAAGGAGCTGAGCGATCCTCTGACACCAGTTGCGGCTGAGGCCTCGTACCCGGCGCAACGCCCGCTACCGGGGCTGACCGCCCCCGTTGTCCTCGAACAGGTCTCGGGTACGGCGCAGCAGCGCCTCCCGTATGCGGTCCGGTGACAGGACCCGTAGCGTGGCGCCCAGGCTGAGGAGGTAGGTGGCGAGCTGGTCGACGTCGTTGCCGCCGATTTCGACGATGGTGGCATCGGGGCCGTCCGGGTGATGGGTGCCGATCGTGGGCGGGACCAGCCGTAGCGCCTGGTCCATGGGGTGCGCCAGCCGGACTGTGACATAGAGCGGGTACACGACGCCCGCGATGGATCGAGAGACGAGGAGCGCCGGGTCGGGCGGGTCGACGAGTTCGACGGTATGTCCGGTCGGCTGTACTTGTACCACCCGGTCGGCCCGGAATGTCCGCCACTGGTCCCGGGCCACGTCCCGGGCGACGAAGTACCAGCGGCGGCCTGTGTGTACCAGGCGGTAGGGGTCGATGTCCCGGACAGTGGTCTTCCCCGCATGGTCGCGGTACGACATACGGGTGCGCTCGCCACGGCGGCAGGCGGCGGCCAGTTCCAGCAGCATGCCGGGCGAGATCTGACGTCCCTCGGGCCTGGGAGTGTGTACGAAGGTCGCATCCATCTCGCTCAGCCGGTCCGCGATCCGGGGCGGTAGGACCTGCCGTAGTTTCAACAGCGCCGACAGCGCGGCCTGGTCGCTGCCCAGGACGCCGCTGAGCGAGGCCTCTCGCAGTGCGACGGCCACGGCAAGCGCCTCCTCGTCGTCGAGGATCAGCGGTGGCACCCGGGTGCCACCGCCGAGGCGGTAGCCGCCCCAGGGTCCGGGGTCGGACTCGATGCCGTAGCCGAGTTCCCGCAGCCGGGCGATGTCCCGCCGGACCGTGCGGTCGGTGACCGCCATCCGCTCGGCCAGCTCGCGGCAGGTCCACGTCGGTCGAGTGGACAGCAGCGAGACCAGTCGCAGCAGGCGGGCGGAGGTGCTGATCACATCCCGAAGTGTTCCCCATGACCAGGACCGGAACTGTCCTGGTCCCGTCATAGCGTCCTCCCCATGAGTACCGAACCCACATCCGGACCCGCGATCCGCTTGCTGTCCGTCGACTTCGATTGCCCGGACCCCGCCGAGCTGGCCCGTTTCTACGGCGACACGCTCGGCTTGCCCGTCGTCTACTCCAGCGACGACTTCATCCTGCTCGGCCGGGAGGGTTCACCTGGACTGGGCTTCATCCGGGTGGCCGACTACCGGCGTCCGACCTGGCCGGACCCGTCCCAGGGCAAGCAGGCTCACATCGAACTGGGCGTCGACGATCTGGACGCCGCCCACGCACGGATGCTGGCACTGGGCGCCATGGAACCCCCGGTTCAACCACACCCCGACCAGCGGAGGGTCCTGCTGGACCCCGCAGGCCACCCCTTCTGCATCTCCACGCAGGACTGAGCATCGTCGGCCGGCCGATGACCATGAGCGCACCCGGCAGGGTGACGAACTCACCGTCGTCCTCATGAGGCTGTGGAGAGGCCGCGCGACTTCGCGAGTTGTGAGATCCATCTGATCAGCCAGGAACGGAGCCAACCCGGGCACGGCGCGCATCACGGAGTCTGGGGTGGGCGGGACGACACCACCGCGCAGGCCGCCCTCGCCGCCGTCCTTGGCCCTGCTGTAGGCCTCGCAGTACCAAACCGGCCTCACTGTCCTGGCCGGAGTAGGCCTGCCGGTCGATGGCCGCCCCTGATGAAACGAGCCACCAAGGCAGGGGCATGGTCCTCAGACAGGGACCATGCCCCTGCCCGGAGCGTCACGTGAGGGGCGAGCCGCTCATCTCCTTCGGGCAGCGGTCGAGATCGCCCGAACACGGGTGCCGGAGCATTCCACTCGGCTGTCTCACAAGCATGGTTCTGACACGGGGACGTCATCACTTGGTGGTGATCGGGACCCCGCAGGTCGGCCAGTGTCAGAAGCTAGTGTCACAACGATGTGTCAGAAGCCTTGTCCCGGCGTCAGGTTATGGGGCAGTGGCCCGCATGGATCTCGCCTACTGCAGGGTCAGTACCACCGCCCAGGACCTCCCCCGGCAGATCGACGCGATGCGCGCCACCGGAGTCGCCGAGGAGCACATCTATGTCGACAAGCGAACCGGCGCGAATATGGACCGAGACGGCCTGACCGCGCTGCTCGGCTTCGCGCGGCCCGGTGACCGGATCAACCTACTGACGCTGGACCGGCTGGGCCGGAACATGCGCGAGACGCTGAACCTCGTCCACGATCTCACCCAGCGCGGCATCCTCCTACGCACACTCGGTGACAAGCTCGCCGTGGACACCAGCGACCCCGGGCCCGGCACCGACATGGCCATCGCGCTACTGGTGATGTCCGCTCAGACGGAACGGATCTACATGCTGGAGCGCGCCGCCGGCGCCCGTGCCGCCAAGGAAGCCCGCGGCCTGCCTACCGGACGCCCCGCTAAATTGAACGCGACCACCCGAGCCGGAGCCGCCCAGCGGATCAAGGACGGCGCGATCCCCGAGCAGGTCGCCGCCGAACTCGGCGTCAGCCGCTCCACGCTGTATCGGGAGCTGCGCAAGCACCGCGAGGGTGCCATCGTCGAACAAGTCGGACGGGAAGGGTGATCAGCGGTCCAGGCCAGATCCCCGCAGGTCATCCGTATCCGTTGCTTTTGCGGCGATTACTACGGGGATCCCCGTGCCGGTATGAACTTCGAATCCAGCCGGGTGAAGCCCGGCATCTCACGCTACCGATGGGGCCGGGCCGGGTCCGCCCTGTGCGCTGTCGCCGCCTCGGCGGTACTGGTGAGCGGATGCGGGGACGGCAACGGCGGTGGAGGGGAGGCATCCCCCGGCACCACCGCCGGGAACACGACGGCGTCGAGTCCGGCGCGGACGGACAGCCCGACGGACACCGGGGGCTCACCGAGGACCAGGCCGAACGCAAGGCCCTGCTCCCGTCCGCCCAAGTCAGCTACGACAAGGCTGCCAGTACGGCGGTGGGGGAGGTTCCGGGAGGCAAGCTGACCGGGATCGAGCTGAAGAGCGGTCCGGAATGGACTGCCGAGGTCACCGCGGAGGACGGCACCGCGCACAGCGTCCGCATCGACGCCGTCTCGGGCAAGGTGACCCGGTCCGGTGCGGAGGCCGACCAGGACGCCGACGACAGGCGTGAACTGGCCGATCGGCTGGCCGGGGCCAAGCAGACCTGGCAGCAGGCGGCCAGAACCGCCACGGAGAAGAAGAGTGGCACGGTCAGCTCCGTCCAGCTCGACGGCAACGACGGCGGGACCCTCATCTGGTCCGTCGATGTCGTGACCACCGACGACTGGGACAAGACCACGTTCGACATCGACGCGGCGAGCGGAAAGATCGTGCGCGAGCACGTCGACCGCGACTGATGCGGCAATCGCCGCTTTGCTGCTCCCCGCCACGGGATGCCCCGGGCCCTCGCGTGTCCGCCGGCCCGGCCGACACCGGGCCACGAGCCGGCGGCGGGGCTACGGCCGACGGCGAGGTTTGCCGCGCTTGCCGCCTTTGGGGCCGCTGGAACCACTGGAACCGCTCCGGGCGGAACCGCTCCGCGGGTTCTTCCCGGCCGCCTTGCCGGCCGTTTTGCCAGTCGGCTTGGCGGCCGGCTTGCTCTTGCCCTTGGGCTGGGGCGGGGTCGGCGGTCGGCCGCGGGTGCTGTTGACGGTGCGCCCGCGGACGATGCCGATGAACTGCTCCACCAGGTCCGTGGTCGCGTCCTCGGGCCACGACAGCGCGATGCGCGACTCGGGCGTGCCCGTCACGGGCCGGTAGGTGAGGTCCTTGCGGTGGTGCAGGCGGGCGAGCGACTGCGGGACGACCAGCACGCCCACGCCCGCCGCCACCAGCTCGACGGCGTCCACCGTCGTGGCGGGCCGCTCGATCGCGGGCCGTCCGGGCGGACGCTCCCAGTCGAGGACGTCGTCGAGGGGGTGCAGCACGATCTCGTCGGCGAGATCCTCGGCGGACACCTCGTCGACCGCCGCCATGAGGTGGTCCTTGGGGACCACGACGACCGTCGTCTCCGTATAGAGGGGGATCGCGCTGAGATCCGTACGGTCGACCGGCAGCCGTACGAAACCTGCGTCGGCTCCGCGGGCCCGCAGCACGTCGAACGCTTCGGCGGCGGAGACCGCGACGAGGTTCAGGGGGACGTCGGGCAGCCGCTCGTTCCAGATCCGCACCCACTTCGTGGGGGTCACCCCGGGGACGTAGGCGAGCCGAAACGAAGGAGGTACTTCCGAGCCTGTCACTCCCCCAGGTTACCGGCCGTGGTCGGAGGTAGCGCACATGCTCGATACCCTTGACACCATGACGTCGCACCAGAACACCCAGACCATGAAGCCCGCGACCGCGGCGAAGAAGCTGGGTGTGTACCTCGAGGCCACCCCCGCCGAGTTCCAGGAGGGTGTCGTCTCGCGCACCGAACTGAACGCGCTGCAGGCCGATCCGCCCGAGTGGCTCCAGGAACTGCGGCGCAACGGCCCGCACCCCCGGCCGGTGGTCGCGGCGAAGCTGGGCATCTCCATCTCCGGTCTCGCCCGTGGCGGGGTCACTGACGCCCTCACCACGGAGCAGATCGACGCGCTGAAGAACGAGAACCCCGAGTGGCTCCAGAAGGAGCGCGCCACCCAGGCGGAGGTCCGCAAGGAAGCGGTGCGTATCAAGGAGAAGAACGCGGAGTGAGGTGAGCGGCCCCGGTTCCCGGAAGCGCGCCTCGAATCCGCCTGTGCATTTCGGCCCGATGAGACGCTCCCCTCAGGGGAGCACCGGGGCACACAAGCCGTAATCTCGATACGTGGATGCGACGCGGGTCTCTCGTCGCATGAGCGCTCCGTGTCCGGCTGTCCACCGCGCGCTTGTCGACGCAGTCGCAATCGCGGAGTGGAGAGTTCCAAACGGTATGAGCAGCCACGTGCATGGGCTTGTCTCCCGCGAAGGCGGCTCATTCCGAATTTCCCTCACGTTCGAGGCGCCGAACGGAATCGGAAAGTCGGCGGCACTGATGTCCCCGTCGTGCACGAAGGAATTCCCGACAGCGTTCCCGCCACCGGCAACGAGACCGGTACGCGAAGGGCACCGGCGTATCCCGCCAAGCTCGTTGAGACCGGCTGGCGCATGGCTCACAGCCACTCGTTGACAGCTGCGACCAGCCGCCCCGCTGCCTCCTGTCTCCTGCCCCCTGTGGCGGAAGTGCCGGCCACAGGGTCCACAGGTGGCGATGTGAGCGGGTGGTACCTTCCGGAGCCATGAACGACAGCGTGTACGTGGGCAATGCGGGCAAGGACGCAGCGCTGGACCGGGGGTGGCTGCTCGGGCACTTCAAGGACGTCTCCGACCCTCGGCACAGCGAGACCGTCGAGATCAAATGGGGCGTCCACCCGCAGGGCGACGAACGGGCGCAGTGGGTGACCGGCGAGAAGCGTACGGCCCTGTTGGTCCTCATCAGCGGTCGTTTCCGGGTGGAACTTCCCGGGCGCAGTGTTCTGCTGGCCCAGCAGGGGGACTACGTCGTGTGGGGCCGGGGCGTCGACCATTCCTGGTACGCGGAGGAAGAATCCGTCGTACTGACGGTTCGCTGGCCGTCTGTCCCCGGCTACAAGGTGACTGATGAAGAGGACCGTGCCGGAGTGCTTGCCTGACACCGTGGTGAGTGCCGGGCCCAGCCACTGGTACGTGTGGATGGCTGTCAGACCAGGCTTGGCCGGCAGGACGGGAAAGCGCGCGAACAGGGTCGGCAGAGGATCGGTGCCAGGCGGGCATCGCCCCCCTTTCATGCCTCTTTTCCGTGCCTCCTTCCGTGACCGCCGTCCGAGCGGATGGCACCAGCCCGATGTCTCCCGGACCGCACGCGGGGATACGGCTCGGGCCGGACGCGCGCCCGGCCCGTGACCAGGGCCCCGTTTTCCCGTTTCCCGAAAAGCGCCCGAAAGGCGTTCGCATGCGTCCCTCCGGTCAGGCGCTGGATGCGGTGGCGCGGGAGTGCGAGGGGCACCGTGGGGCGGGGGGCTCCGGTGGTGCCGGCCGACGTCACGGACTCCGGGGCTGTCGGGGACCTCGCCCAGTGAGCGGTGCGGTGGTTCGGCCGCACTGACGTGTGGGCCGACGCTGCGGCCGTGACCGTGTCCGGTCCCTTCCACGGGGTGCCTCCGGAGGACTTCCGCAAGGTCATGGACGTCGATGTCATGGGGTACGCGCACGGCGCCCGGGCTGCCCTTCGGGTGATGCGCGAGCAGGGCCGGGGAACGCTGGTGAACGTCTCGTCCGCCGTGGGCGTGGTGAAGTCAGCCGCACACCCACGCTTACGGCATGTCGAAGCACGCCGTCCGGGCCTTGAGCGCGAGCCTGCGTCAGGAGCCGCGGCTGGAGGGGGCCGAGCACGTCCACGTGTGCACGGTGCTGCCCGCCACGATCGACACACCGCTGTTCGGGCACGCCGCGCACTGCACGGGCCGCAGGCCGGTTGCCACGCCTCCGGTCTACAGTCCCCAGCGCTTCGCCAGGGCCGTGGTGGACCTGGCGAGGGTGCCCCGGCGTGAAGCAGTGGTCGGGCCGCCGGGCCGTTCCCTGGTGCCGCAGTCGAGGCCGCGCCGGGGCCGACGGAACGGATGACGGCCCGTCAGTTGGGCAAGACCCACCTGTCCCGCGAGGAGCCCGCTCCCGCCGGTCACAGCACCCCGCACGTACCGGCGCCGGGCCGGGAGCCGTCCATGGCGGGTGGGGCGGACGGGGCGGGCGGCGGCGCACCACGATGCGCCGGGTCCGGACCCGCTGAGCGGCTGGTACGCACACGAGTTCACCGCTGCGGCCGGCACCCGCGTACCTGCTGCCGTCCTGGGGCCCGCAGGTGTTCCCGAGGTAGTGTGCGTACACGGTTTTGGCTGCTCCTGCCGCTACTTGGTTCGGGGAAGTCACCGGGTCGCTTCCGCAGGGCCGGCCGGCGGAAGCACTTCGCGCCGGACACGGGCCGAACCGCTGAAGGCATCCCACCGGACCGGGTGCGCCCTGTGCGACCGGAGGGCCGGCCCCCTTCGCCCTCGTCGCCGTGAAGCAATCATTTCCGTGCCCTGGGCGTCGGCCTGGTGGCGTGGCGGCTGTTCTGTGTCAAGGAGGGGGTGCCGGTGCGAAAGCTCTCGGGCAGCGCGGGGCCGGACGTGGCCGTACTCGTCGGACTGCAGGCTTCCGGGAAGTCCACCTTCTACGAGCAGCGCCTCGCCGGCCGTTACACGCTGGTGAGCAAGGACCTGTTTCCTCGCGCCGCGCGGAACAAGCAGCAGCGGCAGATGCGTCTGGTGGAAGAGGCGCTGACCGCCGGGGAATCGGTGGCGGTCGACAACACCAACCCGTCGCCGCAGGAGTGGGAGCCCTTGGTGGCCCTGGGCCACACCCGGGGTGCGACGGTGACGGCGTACTGGTTTCCCCCGGACGTCCCGGGCTCGCTCCGGCGCAACGCCGCACGGGAGGGACGAGACCGCGTCCCCGACGTGGGCGTCCATGCCACGTTCAAGCGGTTGGGCAAGCCGTCGCTGTCGGACGGGTTCGACACCGTGCTGGAGGTGCGGTTCGACGGCCACGGCGGGTTCGAGGTACGGCGGGACCCTGACGCCGGGTGACTGGCTGCCTCGGGACAGCGCACCGGGCCGGGCGCCCGAATCGGCGCCCGGCCCGGCCGCGCTCCGGGTGCCCACGAGGTGGGTGCCCGGAGCGCACAGGAATCATCTATTCCGGAACGATGTTCTCCGCCTGCGGGCCCTTCTGGCCTTGCGTGACGTCGAAGGACACCCTCTGCCCCTCCTGGAGCTCACGAAAGCCCTGGGCGGCGATGTTCGAGTAGTGCGCGAAGACGTCGGGACCGCCGCCGTCCTGCTCGATGAAGCCGAAACCCTTCTCGCTGTTGAACCACTTCACGGTGCCCGTAGCCATACCGGTCTCCTGGAATCAAAGGGGCGGATACCGCACAGCACGGCACCCGGAGGTGATCGCCGGGCCCATGAAGACTCTGAACAGCATAAGGAACTGTGATCGCGATCACAGGCGAACAGGGTTCGGAACCACGACTGCTATGACATCGACCGTACCCGAGCAGTGCTCGCACCGCTATGCACCGCGACGCAGAATCCCCACCTGCACCGTAATGGGGTAAGGCTCCGCGAGATTCGCCCCCACCGGGAAACCCGTGCGCGGTGGCACCGAATAGCCGCGGACGGCCGGCTCCCCCGTCACGGAATTCAAAATGTTGAACGAGTAACCGGTCGTTCGCTTGGACGGCAGCGTCAGTAATGGTTTCCGCATGAATGCGATCACCGTGAAGGCTGCCACCCACACCGGACTCCCCTCGGGCGGGTTGGCGCACCGGGCGGCCGGCGAAGGTCATCCGCCGACCGCCCCCTCGGGCAGGGTCGGCGGATGTGCCCGCGGGCCTTCTCTCCGTCGGCAGTTCGGCCGGTCAGTGGGCGTCGCTCTGCATGGCCGAGCCGAATGCGGACATGCAGGGGTAGCAGTAGCGTTCGGCGGCTGCCTCACCGGGCGGAGCTGCGAGGGGCGGAGCGAGGCGACTTCCGCAGAGAGTGCTGGCGGGCGCATCCTTGGCAATGACATGCCAGACCAGTTCGCCTCTGTCCACGGTGGGCTCGGCGCGCATCTCGTACATCGGCGTGCCTTTCTTCATTGCGGGGAGGGAGGGGGGACCGGTCCGCTGTCCATCAGAGCCCCTGACGGCCGAAAGGGCCAACGGACGTAGGCCGACAGAAGGAATCCGGGATGCCGGAGGTTTACCGGCACGCGTCCGTCAGCCGGACGGCGCTCAGCCCAGGCGCCCACGGCCGAACCGCGAGAAGACGTGGCGGGACAGGCACAGGGCGCGGGCCCGGAGGCCCGCAGCCTTACTCGGCCTCCGGGCTCTCGACTCGGTACGTCTTGGTCCAGGCGGCCCCGCACCGGCAACCGAACTCCTCGACCAGTTCACCCTCTTCCGAGACTGCCATGCCCCGGTTGAGACGGACGTGTACATGCTGTTTGCTCATAGTGACCACTCTTCGTTGCGGGCGGATTCCTGGCGGGAACGTTCCCAGGGTGGACATATGCCGTCCGTTGCACCAATGACCCAGGTCACACCCTCCTTTTCGTCATCCCGCAGCGGAAGGGCCCGAGAAAGGAGGAAACCCTGAGACATGAGGAATCCGCTCCCCGCGTGCGGATGCGGGGAGTGCGCCCACCAGGACAAGGTCGTGCAGGTCACAGCCGTTGCACTGCGGGTTCTCGCTCACCTCATTACACCGGGCGAGGTCATGGGGCCGGATTTCTCCGCCCTCCGAAGGCGCGGACCTGTTCGGAGAACCCGACCCCAGCGACTAAATGCTTTTGTACGCCTTTAACAGCTCGGTGACAGCGCGATTGCGGAACGGCCCCTGGGCGCTTCCGGTGGTCGGGGCCGGGCGTTGGAACGGACATGGAGCTTTTCAGCAGCAAGCCGGTCACGGCGCCCGATCCTCCGCTGCGCGGCGCGTACCGGCCCGACTCGCCGCTGCACGCACGGGAAGGCTGCGTGCAGTGCGGGCGGATGCGCAAGGCCGAAGCCCGGAACACGTACGCCGCCGGGGCAGCCGGGCCGGGTACGTCCCGGCTGTCGGCCCACCGCACTGAGCCAGGCGCATGGCCGGAGTCCGCGGTCGACCGGCTGGCGGGACCGGCGCGGACGGTGATACTCGCCGTCGCCGTGTGCACGATTCTCTCGGCGATGCTCGCCGTCTCGCTGGTGTGACGCCGCTCGCAGGGCCCACGACCGGGTTCCCTCCCGGCTGTTCCCGGCCTTCTTCGCTTCCGGCAGCTCATTCGGACCACCTGCGGTGGTGGCGGACGGCGTTCTGACCACACGGTGAGTGAAGGGTCGCGAACCGGCGACATCCGAAGCACTTCGAAGGAGCCCTCCCATGTCGGAACGCAACACCGTCCTGCGCAGCCTTCACGACGTGGGCCTGGCCGCCTGGTTCGGCGGCGCGCTCATGGGAGCGGTCGGGTTGAACGGCGCGGCCGGGGACGAGGGCGGCACCGAAGCGACCACTGCCCGCATCGCCAGTTCCGGCTGGTCGAAATGGACACCCGTCAACGCGGCCGCGATCGCCGTGCACCTGGTCGGCGGCAGCGGCCTGCTGACGGCCAACGCCGCCCGTGTCGCCGGTCAGCGAGGGGTGGCAGCCTCCACCCTGGCCAAGACCGTCCTCACCGGCGCGGCTCTGGCCGCCACCGCCTACGCCCGGGCGCTGGGCAAAAAGGTGGAGTCCGCGTCCTCGCCCCAGCCCGAGTCCGAGGACGGACACAGGGTCTCCAGGCATCCGGCCGACATGGAGAAGGTGAATCAGCGGTTGACGTGCATGCAGTGGGCGGTGCCCGCACTGACCGGCGGCCTGATCGTTCTCAACGCCCTGCACGGCGAGCAGCAGCGTCCCGAGCAGCAGGCGGAGGGCATGTGGCACCGTGCCATGGCCCCGCTGCCCCGGCACTGCTGAGCGCACGAGTGGCAGGCCGAAACGGGCGGGACCAGGCAGGACGGGCCCGGTCAGCCGTCCGCGGCGGCCAGCCGCGCGCGGGCCACAGTCAGTGCCTGATCGGGGTGACGCGTTCCAGTGATGACGCACAGCGTGTAGGCCGTGTCCTCCAGCCTGCGCTTCAGCTCGGCCGAGGCGGACGAGCCCTCTGTGGCCGTACGCAGGGCTTCGTATCGCGACACAAGCTCGTGAAGGACAGTTGAGTGGGCCATCAGCATGAACGTTTCCGCCTTCCCGCTCGCCAACGGATGGTGGGAGGGCGGTTCGACCTCCCTGAGGCCGGGGTCCACAGACCCCGGGCCGGGACCGCCCGTCCCGAAGTAGGTGTGCCCCGCGCTCGGCTGCGCACACACCACCGTGATGCAACCGTGACGCGGTTCGCGGTCCGTCCTGTACGGACCCGGAGCACCGTGCGGCCTCCGGCCGCTTCTCCCCCTGGTTCGTGAGAAGTGGTAGGGGGTAGTCACGGGACATGATCACTGTGGGTGTCGAGGAGGAGTACCTGCTGCTCGATCCGGGCACGGGCCTGCCGGTGCCGCTGGCCGAGGAGGTGCGGGGGTCGTCG
>NZ_JBSFTV010000033.1:0-89810 GCF_053591455.1 Streptomyces sp. NPDC003016 | reverse complement strand
AGAGCATGCCGCGGCCGGTGTAGCGCTTGGCCAGCGAGACCACGAGGCGGAGGTTGGCCTCCAGCAGGTGGTTCTTGGCGCGGCGGCCGTCCTCGGCGATGATCTCCAGCTCGCGCTTGAGCTTCGGCGCGAGCTTGTCGCTGTTGGCCAGCTTGTCCTCGGCGAACAGGCCCGCCTCGATGCGCTTGGCGAGCTCCACCTCCTGCTCGGCGTTGAGGAGGGGAACCTTGCCGATCTGCTTGAGGTAGTCCTTGACGGGGTCGGCGGTGGCGCCGGCGACAGCGACCTGCTGCGCGGGCGCGTCGTCCTCGTCCTCGTCGGAGAGAACGAAGCCCTTCTCCCCGCCCTCTTCCTCTTCGTCGGCGCCCGCCTTGGCCGGGGTCTCCTCGGTGGAGTCCTCGCCGTCGGCGGCCCCGGCGGCGTCCTTCTTGGCGGATGCCTTCTTGGTGGCCGCCTTCTTCGCGGCGGTCTTCTTCGCGGCGGTCTTCTTGGCGGCGGCCTTCTTCTCCGGCCCTGGCGTGGCGACGTCCTCGGGCGTGATGACCCCGTCGGCCACCGCGTCCACGGCCTCGGACGCCGGAGCGGCGGTGGCGGCGACCGTCTTCGCGGGGGTCGCCCGGTCCGCGACGGACTTGGTGGCGGTGCGCTTGACCGGGCTCTTCGCCGCGACGCTCTTGCGGGGGCGCTTGGGCGGCTCCGCGGCAGTGACCATCAGCGTCACACCCTCTTCCTCGAGGATCTGGTTGAGGCTGCGCAGAACGTTCTTCCACTGGGCCGAGGGAATCTGGTCGGCCAAGAATGCCTGGCGCACGTCATCGCCCGCGATCTGCCCATCAGCCTTTCCCCGCTCGATAAGCGCCATCACAGACTCGGACTCGGCGATCTCCGGCGGGAGCGTACGGGATGTGCTGGCCGACACGAACAACCTCTCGGAACGATGGAAACGGCTTCCGGCCTCGCCCTGAGTACGGGCCACGACCGACGACATCGGCTGGGGATGTACCGACGGCGCAGGTTGAACCTCGGACTGGTTACAGCGCCAGGTTCAGCGGCTGTATTCCCTCTTCGGCTGTCACCTCTTAGGTCATCGCACAGTTCCGAGGAGTGTTACGCCCAATCTGCGTGGCTCGAGTCACACGCCGTACGGAGCGGGGAGGAACGGGGGGAACACCGGCTCACAGGCGTGTCGCCGGACCCATCGGATCCGGCGACACGAAGTTCGTCAGCGCAGTCGGGCCGCAAGGCACACACCCCGGCCCTGGTCCGTGATCAGTGCTCGCGCGGCGCCGGCACCACACGCTCCACTTCCGGGTGGGTGGTGAGCAGTTGACGCATGGCGGTCTCGGCGGCCATGGCGTCGCCCGCGGCGAGCGCGTCCACGATGCGGGAGTGGTGGACGAGAGCCGCCTCGGTCGGACGGTCACAGCCGATGAGGGACCCGCCGGACACCTGAAGGGCGGCGGAAACGATGCCGGAAAGGTGTTCGAGCATGCGGTTGCCCGCGAGCTGGATGATGAGCGAGTGGAATTCGGCGTCGGCCCGGGAGAACGTCAGGGAGTCGCCCTGAGTAAGGGCATGGCCCATGATCTCGACCATGTCACCGAGGCGCTGCTGGAGGTCGTCGCGTCCGTGGCCGACCGCGAGGCGGGCCGCGAGCGGCTCGATCATCCACCGCAGTTCGCCGAGTTCGCGGCGTTGGTCGTCGCGCTGCGGACCGAAGGCCCGCCACTCGATGATGTCGGGGTCCAGCAGGTTCCAGTCACTGACGGGGCGGACCCGGGTGCCGACGTTGGGACGGGCACTGACCAGGCCTTTCGCCTCAAGTACGCGCAGGGATTCGCGCACGACGGTGCGGGAGACCTCGAAGCGCTGGCCGATCTCCTCGGGGACGAGCGGGCGGTCGGCACCCAGGTCGCCGGAGACGATCATCTGGCCGAGCTGCTGGACGAGTTGGCCGTGGAGCCCGCGGCCCCGGCTGCCCGCCGAACGGCGGCCCACCCGGCCCAGATCCGGGTCTCCCCCGTCCCAGGAGGGCATGCCGACGCGGTCGGTGCCCGGCGCCTCCGTGTAGGGGTAGCGGTCGAGTTCACCCGGCCCGGCGAGGCCTGAATCGGCGGAGCGGGCGGCGGTCATCATGGTGTGCGCAAGGGTACTCACGGATCTTTTGTCGGCGTGACTTCCGCACCCCTTGAGGTCTTTGGTGAAAAGCACACGAAAGGGTGATCGTCGCCCACCCTGTAATTGACGACTTATCGGAAATACCCGGGCGTTCTCAGGGGAGTTGCGCGTCGTTGGTGGCCTTCACCGCACAAGTCGATCACCAATGGACGCTGCGGCGAAAACCGACGAACAGATACGCGCAGAGAAGGGCACACAGCGACAACGCCAGCGCGGTGCCGACGGGTTGGGCCGCGACCCTCACCGCGGCCACCAGCCACCGGTCGATCTCGTGCGGCCACTGCAGCCACGCCACTTCGCGCAGCCTGCCCGGGAGTCCGGCCACCGAACGCACGGACGGGGTCAGGACCATCTGCTGCGCGACCGGCGCCACCAGGACCGGTACGGCGAGCACCGCGGCCACTCCGGGGGCCGTCGCGCGGAAGACGCCGGCGCCCAGCAGTCCGGCCCAGGCGCAGCCGACGGTCAGGCCGGACCAACTCGCCGCCATGGAGGCCCACTTCTCCGGTACGCGCAGCAAGTCTTCGCCGTACACCAGCCGCAGCGCCTCGGCGTCGGCCACCACGACGAGCGCCCCCAGGAGCAGCGCGGTGGCGGCGGAGACGATCAGCTTGGCCAGGAGCAGCCCGACGCGGCGGGGGACCGTGCCGCGGGCGGCGGCGAGGGCGGGGTAGCGGAACTCCTCGCCGAAGGCGATCGCGCCGAGCAGCCCGGCGCCGAACGCTGCGGGCGGCAGGGGCAGGATGTCCGGCCAGGCGGCGAGAAGGCCGGGCAGGGTGGCGCTGCCCCGGCGCGCGAGCAGCACGGAGATCACCACGGACGCGACGAGGACGGTGGTCGCGGTCAGGAGGGCGGTCCTCGTACCGAGGAGGCGGTGCAGTTCGTAGCGCAGGGGGTGGAGCGGGCTGCGCGCCGGGCGCAGGGGCAGCGGTGGCAAGGGCGGTTCCGGCACCGTGGCGGGTCCTGGCGCCGGGGCGGATCCCGGCGACGTGGCGGGGCCCTCCGCCTCGCTTTCGCCACCTCCGGAAGCGGCCGGGGAAGAGGCCACGACCGGCCGCTCCGGGGCGGGGGCAGGTCCGGTGTCGCCGATCTCGTCGGCGAGCCGGTGGACCGGGATGCCGTGCCGGAAGGCGGTCTCGCCGATCTGCGCGCAGTCGCTGCCGTAGACGGAGAGATGGCTGCCCCCCTCGGTGACGACCTCGACGGAACGCCGGGCCGCGCGGGCCTCGCGGGCGACGAGGACGCCGAGACGGGCGGCGTGCGGGGTCCTGACGGCGACACGGGGGCGGAGTCTGGTCCTGGCGAACTCGGCCGCCTCCTGGTCCGCGACGAGGCGGCCGTCGTCGATGGTGACGACCCGGTCGGCGGTACGGGCGGCCTCCTTGGCGTCGCGCGTGGTGTACAGCACGGTGCCGCCTCGGGCCGCGTGGCCGCGCAGCAGTCCGTACACCCAGCTGTTCTCGCGCGGGGACAGGCCGTCGGCCGGCTCGTCGAGGAGGAGGGCGTGCGGGTCTCCCAGCAGGGCGGAGGCGAGCCCGAGCCGGCGGTCCATGCCGCGGGAGAGCGTGCTGAGACGCTGGTCGCCGAGGTCGGCCAGACCGACGAGATCGAGCATGTCGTTCGCGCGGCCGGCGGGCACGCCGGCCGCGGCGCAGAGCATGCGGAGCTGACCGCGGGCGGTACGGGCGGGGTGGCCCGGTACGTCGCCGAGGAGCGCCCCGATCTCGCGGGCGGGGTGGGTGATCCGGTGGAGGGGGTGCCCGCGGAAGTACGTGACGCCACGGCCGGGTTCCAGGCCGAGCATCAGCCTGAGCACCGTGGTCTTGCCGGATCCGGCGGCACCGAGGAGGGCCGTGACCTGCCCCGGCCGCGCCTCGAAGGTCAGGTCGTCCACGACGGGCGGGAGTTTTCGGCGGGGGGCGCTGGTGAGTCCGATGGCCTGGAGCATCGCTTCTCTCGCGGAAGGGGAGACCGCTCGGCGGCAGGGCGGTACTGCAGCAAGATAACGCGATATATCCGACTTCTGGCGCAGCGAAGCAACTGCGGGTGTCAGACCACGGGTGTCAGACCTCGGGGCGCAGCATCGGCGGATTGAGCAGCGTCGCCCCGCCCGCCCGGAACAGCTGCGCGGGCCGGCCGCCCTGCCGGGTCGTGGTCCCACCCGAGGGGACGAGGAAACCGGGGGTGCCGGTGACCTTGCGGTGGAAGTTGCGGGGATCGAGCGCGACGCCCCAGACGGCTTCGTACACCCGGCGCAGCTCGCCGACCGTGAACTCCGGGGGGCAGAAGGCGGTGGCGAGCGACGAGTACTCGATTTTGGAGCGGGCGCGCTCCACGCCGTCCGCGAGGATCTGGGCATGGTCGAAGGCGAGCGGGGCCGGAGGCTCGTCCTCACGGCTCTGGTCATCCTCCTGGCCGAGCAGGGCCTCCACCGGTGCCCAGCGCACGCTGTGCGCGTCGCCGCCCGCCCGCGGAGCGGGGAGATCCGGTGCGAGCACCAGATAAGCCACGCTCACCACCCGCATCCGGGGGTCCCGTCCGGGGTCCCCGTACGTGGCGAGCTGCTCCAGGTGCGCCCCGTTGCCGAGCGAGGGGGTGCCGGGGTCGTGCGCGCACAGTCCGGTCTCCTCGGCGAGCTCGCGTGCCGCCGCCGCGCCGAGGTCCTCCTCCGGCCGGACAAAGCCGCCGGGCAGTGCCCACCGGCCCTGATAGGGCTGCTCGCCCCGGCGTACGACCAGTGCGCAGAGTGCGTGACGGCGCACGGTGAGCACGACCAGATCCACGGTGACGGCGAAGGGAGGAAAGGCCGATGGGTCGTAGGGCGACATGCCGTGATCATAGTCGTCTGCCTGACGATAAACAGTCCTCCTGCCGGTGAAGTCGCGGTCCGCGCCGCCTTCTTCGCGCCGCTCTCCGGCATCCACGGTTCAGCCTCCCAGCTGGAGTGTTCCGGCGGCTTCCTCGACCATGCCGAGGCCCAGCCTGCTGATCCGTACGGCGAAGGGCTCCCCTGCCACGCGCAGTCCGGACAACTGCACGGCCCCGAGCGGCGCACTGCGCACCGGGGCCAGCGCCACCGCGCCGGCGGGGGCGTCCGGGCGGATGCCCACGAGCGTGGTGAGCAGGTGGACACCGGCCGCGGCCGCCACCGCCGCGGGGCGGCACGCGGCCGGGTGCGGCACGGGAAGGCTGTCCGCGGTGCGCTGCTCGCCCGCGTACATCTCGGGCAGCCGGTTGCCGAAGGCTCCCGCGGCGTCGAGGACGCCGCGCAGCAGGGCCGCCGCCTCCCTCTCGTATCCGGCCGCCGCGAGTCCCGCGACGGCGACGGCCGTTTCGTGGACGCGCACCGCGCCGCCGCGGTGACCGAAGGGGTTGTGGCCGCTCTCCTTGGCGCCGAGGCTGCGCAGCCCCCAGCCCGAGTCCATCGCGGGGCCGCCCAGCAGCCTCGCCACCTGCTCGGTCTGCATCTTGTCCAACAGGCCGGGCGCCTGTCGCCCGGCGCCGAGCAGGCCGGTGTCCAGGAGGTGCGCGGCGGAGCCGCCGAGGTGCGGGACGACCCGTCCCCCCGCCGTACGGGCCGCCGCCGGCCTGCCTCCCGCACGGTCGTCGATCCAGAAGTCCTCCTGGAACGTACGACGCAGCCTGCCCGCCCACTCGCGCCATCCTTGGGCTCCCGGGCGACCGCACTCGGCCAGCAGGTCGGCGCCGAGCACCGCCGCACGGTGGGCGTGGGCCTGGGTCTCAGCGCGCCGGGGCCCCCGGGGGCCCCGTTCGCCCAGACAGCCGTCGTCGCCCGCGGCTCTGCGCAGCCAGAGCAGACAACGTTCGGCCACGGGCAGCAGCTCCTCCAGATCCTGCTCCGCCAGCCCCCACCGTCTCGCCTCCGCGAGCACCACGGGGAAGGCCAGCGTCGCCTCCACCCCCGTGCAGCTGGGCGGGAGGTGCGGGCCGGCGTCCCTGAGCGGGCCCGGAAGCCGGCCCTGGTCGGGCCCCGGGCCCGGCAGCTGGGTACGGGCGAGGGTGCGCAGCGTCGTGGCCGCAAGCCGAGTGCCGAGCGGCAGTGTCATACGCGCCGCCCACAACGCCTCGGCGGGCGCGAGTCCGCAGCGCCAGGGCACCCCCGCCGCCAGGTACACGTCCGCAGGATTGCGCGGATCACGCATCAGCAGGGCCCGCAGATCGTCGAGGCTGGTCCGCAACAGCTCCCGCACCCGCGGATCGTCCCCCTCCGCCGCCGCCTCGGAGAACGGGCCCGTTCCGGTCTTCGCGAGCGGCCGGGCACCACGCTCCGCACGGATCCGCAGCTCGATGGTGCGCGAGGCACCGGGCAGCAGCTCGATCTCCCAGCGCAGCAGACCGGCGGAGGCGATCGCGTCCTCGGGAGGCGGGTCGGCGGTGACCACGGCCTGGGCTCCCGCGTCCGACCAGCGCATGCCCGAGGCATGGACGCCGGCGGGCAGGTCGGGCCCCGAGCGGCCCGCGGCGACAGCGCCCAGATCCGCGAGGTCGGTGCCGAGCCCGATCTCCACGCGGAGCCGCACGACGCGCCCCGCCGAGCTGCGCAGGACGATCCGCTCCGTGCCCCCGGCGTGCCGCAGCCGCTCCACGGAGATCTCGGGGTCCGGTCCCGTACCGGCCGGGAGGCGCACCACCCCCACGAACCGGGCGCGGGACGCGGAGACCAGCCGGCCCTGCACGGCGACCGGCTCCCGTCCCGCGACCCGCAGGTGACAGCGGGAGAGCAGCCGTCGCCCCGACCGGTAGAAGCCCTCCAGGCCGTGGCCGGTGAGCTGCCCGTGTTCCGCGGAGAGCGCGAGCCCGGGCAGGTCCGCGCAGACCAGCAGGGCATGGACCGAGGGCAGCTCGCCGGAGGGCCGGACACCTCCCGCAAGAGGTCTTCCCCCGGTGGCGGGGTACTGGGCGGTGAGGGTCATACGGTGCCTCCTCTGCGCTCGTGACAGCCGCGCGGATCGGGACGGCGCGGGGCGTTCGCGGTACCGCCATACGTGTGAACGTCCGTATCACCGCCGTGGTCACGGTCGTCATCGCCCGCTCCTCTCCTGCCTGCTGTCCCGCCGACTGTCCTGCCGGCTGTCCCGTCGGCGCGTACGGCCTCGCGCGTCGGCGGCGGCGGGCCGCGCCTTGGCGGGCGGGGCACTCTGCCGGGTGGCGGCCTGCGGCCGTACGGAACGCGTGGTGGCACGTGTGCGTACGACACGTGGGCGGAGCCGTTTGCGCTCCGCCCGCTCCCGGCGCTCCTCCCGCAGACAGCGCCGCAGTCCCTCCGGGTCGATGCCCTCGTTGCACGCCTGGTGCAGAAGCTGGGCGAAGGTGTATTCGGGATCGGCCCGCAGGGCACGGTCGAGGGCCACCCTCGCCCCCGGCTCGTCCCCGGTCGACCAGGCGACCCATCCGGCGAGGGTGAGCGGGGCGGCGGCATGGGTCTCGTACGCTCCGGCGCACCGGCGGGCAAGCGCCCGCCAGAGCCGCAGCGCGGGTTCGGCGTCCGCCCCCTCCATCCACTCCGCGGCCCGGTCCCTGGTCTCCCGGTCCTGGAGCCCGAGGATGACGGCCGCAGCCTCGTCATGGGCGATGAGGGCGTCGTCGGCGGCGTCCGCGTCGGGCCAGCCTGCCGTGGCCGGCCCGTTCTCGCCGAGACGCTTCATGAGCCGGCGCGCCAGGGCGAGCGTCTCCGCCGAGACCCGCTCACGCTCGATGCCGCCGAGGATCCGGGGCACCAGCGCGAACCCCGCCGCGTCCAGCGCCCGCACCTGCTCCTGCTCGCGGCCGGCCGGCTGCTGCGGGGGCGCGAGCCTGGCCTCCATCCCCCGCAGGGAGCCGCGCACTTGGATTCCGGCGTAGGCGGCGGCCGCGGCCATCACCGAAGTGCCCGGCAGCGCCAGTACGTTCCCGTCGGGCGGGCAGCAGCGCTCGTCGGGGCAGCAGTAGGACCAGTACCTCCCGTCCGAGATGCACAGCGCTTCGGACACGGGGACGTCGAGCGCGCCGCACGCGGTGCGCAGCCGTTGCGCGAAGGGGCGCAGCCGCTCCATCACCTGCCTGCCCGACTCGCCCTCGGCCGGGTCCTGGCAGAGGAAGACGACGATGCCCTCGGGACGGCCTCCCCGGCGCTCGCTGCCTGTCACCAGGCAGTCGGCGAGCTGGTCGGAGACGAACGGCCATTCCCTCGGCGAGCGCGGGATGCCGAGCCTGAGCCGCCCGCCGAACCGGCCCCTGCGGCCGTGCAGCGCGACCATCACCACGCTGTCGGTCGGGTGGAAGCCCATGAGGTACGGGAGGGCGTCGGCAAGTTCGGCGGGGCCTCGCAGGGTGATCTGGTCGCCGGCGGAGGGGCCTGTGGGTTCGTGGTGGTTGTTCATGGCTCGACGTTCCCGCAGGAACCGCCCGCGCCGCCAACCCTGTGGATAACTTTATCCACAGGATGGAGGCCTCATTCGCACAATGTCCGAGGTATCGGGTTGCATGGGGGCATGACCAACGCAGACCTCAGGTCCTCGGCCGATTCCGTACTCGCCCGCCTCGTCGGAGACACCACCGGCGCCGCCAGGCTGCGCGAGGACCAGTGGCGGGCCATCGAGGCGCTCGTCGCCGACAAGCGCCGGGCCCTGGTCGTGCAACGCACCGGCTGGGGCAAGTCCGCCGTGTACTTCGTCGCCACCTCCCTGCTGCGCGAGCGCGGCGCCGGGCCCACAGTGATCGTTTCCCCGCTCCTCGCGCTCATGCGCAACCAGGTGGAGGCCGCGGCTCGGGCCGGCATCCGCGCGCGGACGATCAATTCGTCCAACACGGAGGAGTGGGACACGGTCCAGGCCCAGGTCGCGGCCGGCGAGGTGGATGTGCTGCTGGTCAGTCCCGAGCGGCTGAACAATCCCGACTTCCGCGACGAGGTGCTGCCCAAGCTGTCCGCCGCCACCGGCCTGCTGGTGGTGGACGAGGCCCACTGCATCTCGGACTGGGGGCACGACTTCCGGCCCGACTACCGGCGGCTGCGCACCATGCTCGCCGAGCTTCCGCCGGGAGTCCCCGTGCTCGCCACCACGGCCACGGCGAACGCCCGCGTGACCGCCGATGTCGCGGAACAGCTGGGGACGGGCGCGGACACGGACGCCCTGGTGCTGCGCGGCCCGCTGGACCGGGAGAGCCTCAGCCTGGGAGTGCTGCAACTCCCGGACGCCGCGCACCGCTTGGCCTGGCTGGCCGATCACCTGGGCGAACTGCCCGGATCCGGGATCGTCTACACGCTGACGGTCGCCGCCGCCGAGGAGGTCACGGCGTACTTGCGCCAGTGCGGCCACACCGTCGCGTCCTACACCGGCAGGACCGAGAACGCGGAGCGGATGCAGGCCGAGGAGGACCTGCTCGCCAATCGGGTCAAGGCTCTGGTCGCCACCTCCGCGCTGGGCATGGGCTTCGACAAACCGGATCTCGGTTTCGTCGTGCACCTGGGTTCGCCCTCCTCCCCCATCGCGTACTACCAGCAGGTGGGACGCGCGGGCCGTGGTGTGGCCCACGCCGAAGTGCTGCTCCTGCCGGGCCGCGAGGACGAGGCGATCTGGCAGTACTTCGCCTCCGTCGCCTTCCCGCCGGAGGAGCAGGTACGCCGCACGCTCGACGCACTGGCCACAGCGGGGCGCCCGCTGTCGCTGCCCGCGCTGGAGCCGATCGTCGACCTGCGGCGTACCCGCCTGGAGGCGATGCTCAAGGTCCTCGACGTGGACGGCGCGGTGCGCAGGGTGAAGGGCGGCTGGACCGCCACGGGGCAGCCGTGGGTGTACGAGGCCGAGCGCTACGCCTGGGTCGCCCGGCAGCGCGCCGCCGAGCAGCAGGCCATGCGCGACTACGCGACGACGACCGGCTGCCGGATGGAGTTCCTGCGGCGCCAGTTGGACGACGAGGAGGCCGCGCCGTGCGGCCGGTGCGACAACTGCGCGGGGGCCCGGTTCGGCGACGCGGTGTCCACGGGGGCCCTGGACACGGCGCGCGGTGAACTCGGCAGGCCGGGCGTGGAGGTGGAGCCGCGCAAGATGTGGCCGACCGGTCTCGCCGCGGTCGGCGTGGATCTCAAGGGGCGTATCCCGCAAGGTGAACTGGCCTTCCCCGGACGGGCGCTGGGGCGGCTCTCGGACATCGGCTGGGGCAACAGGCTCCGTCCGCTTCTCGCGGCGCAGGCGCCCGACGGCCCGGTGCCGGACGATGTGGCGAACGCGGTGGTCAGTGTGCTGGCCGACTGGGCGAAGGGCCCCGGAGGCTGGGCTTCCGGTGACTCCGACGCCGCAGCCCGCCCGGTCGGAGTGGTCACGGTCGCCTCGCACAGCAGGCCCGCGCTCATCCAGTCGCTCGCCGGCCGGATCGCGGAGGTGGGCAGAATGCCGCTGCTCGGGACTGTCGAGTACACCCCCGAGGCAGCGGACGGGCGGATGTCGCACACCAACAGCGCCCAGCGGGTGAAGGGCCTTCACCGGGCCCTGACGGTGTCGCCCGGACTGGCCGCCGCGCTGGCCGCGGCCGGTGGCCCGGTACTGCTCGTCGACGATCACCAGGACACCGGCTGGACGCTCGCGGTGGCGGCCAGGCTGCTGCGCCGGGCCGGAGCGGAGGGGGTGTTCCCACTGGTCCTCGCCGTTCGGACGTGAGCGGGAGGCATTGCCCGCGGCCGGCCTGGGCAGGGATATCCCTGTCATACCCGCAGATTTCAGTCGGCCGCGTCAATTGCTCGTTGCCGCATGCCCCACGGGGCAGCGAGAATTGGACCGCTCCCCCGCACGGCCCGCCTGTGGACCGGAAGGGCTGTGCCGCGGTGCGCCCCAACCGACCCTGCCCACACTGTGGGCGCGTATGCGAAGGGAGGACCGTGACCTTCGGATTCGCTCCGTCCGCCGCCTCGTTGAACACCGCCGACACCGTCAGCCGTCTGGGCCGGACACTCGAACCGTCCGAGTGGGCGGCCGCCAGTATACCGCTGCTGCGCAATCCGCGTGAAGTCGTCAGCGGACTGCACGCGCGGCATCGTCCCACGCCGGCCACGGCAGTGGTCGCCGTCCTCGACACCGAGGAACGGCTCACCGCCAGCGCCTCGTTCGCCCGGCGCTCCGTCCCCGCCGACGGCTGGGAGTTCCGCAACGTCCTGCTCGCGCACCTGCGCCGCGTCATCCCGCACGATCTGCGCCGGCGCACGCCCGTGCGGACCGCCGTGCTGCTCTACTGCCGCGACGGCGACGAGCGCTGGACCGAGGAGGACGGGGCGTGGATGTGGGGCCTGCGGGACGCCTGCACGTTGCACGGGCTGCGCTGCGGCGCGTACATCACGCTGACGCACAGCGGCTGGCAGGTGCTCGGCGAGGGCCGTGGCGGCCGTCGCCCGAGCGCCGGAACACACCCGGCCGGCCTGGCGGAAGCCGAGGCCGAGGCCGAGCCGTCCCCACCGCGCACGGGCGGCGGGGCGGCGGAAGCGCTGCGGCGGGCGGTGGCCCGCTGAAGCGGTCCGCCGGCGCCGGCCTGCGCGCCTCTCACCCGCCTCGCGGACCGCACAGGGCCGGTGCAGGCGTACCTCTCAGACGCTCGCGCCGAGCACCGCGTTGACCCGCTGCGGGTCTCCGCACACGATCAGCAGAGCGGTCGCACGCGCCTTGGCGGACGGCAGCGCGCGAGTCAGCACGTCGTCGCTTGTGCCGCCTTCGCCGTTGACCGCGACGATGACGACGGGCCGGGCGGCAGCCCGCTCCGCGGCGGCGGCGTCCGCGTAGAAGACGTCGTCACGGGCATCGTGCTGTGCCCAGTAGGCGGCTTCGCCGAAGGACAGCTCGTGAGCGGCCCAGGGGTGCTGCTCACCGGTGGTGAACACCAGGACGTCACCCGGCGCGCGGCCGGAGTCGAGCAGCACGTCGACCGCCTCGTCGGCGGCGTCGAGCGCGCCGTCCGCCGGAGCGGGAATCAGCTGGATCTGCGGCACGGAACGATTCTCCTGCCGCGGGGACGGGGACCGGCCACCGGATGTGTGCGACCGCTGCGCCGGAGGCGCGGGCCTGGCCGGGCCGGGCACGGGGCGTCCGGGACGCGGCGTGGCCGCGGTACGCGGACCGGGTACGGGACGGGGGGTCGACGCGGGACGGCCGGTGGCCGGAGTGACGCGGGGACCCTGGGCGCTCTCGTGAATCTGAGGCTCCTCGGGGGAGAGAGGCATGAGTGGATGTCTATCAAATGCCGCCGCGAAACGCAGCAGCGGGTAGGCACATACGTGCGGTCAGAAATCGAAGCCGAGTTGGCCCCCGTTTTCCGGAGCGGCGGCCTCCGCCGGCATCCGGGTCTTCTTGAGGTGCTGCCACCGGGGCAGCGCGTCGAGATAGGACCAGGAAAGCCGGTGGTACGGGGTGGGCCCCCGCTCCGCCAGCGCCGCCTTGTGCACGGGCGAGGGATAGCCCGCGTTGGCCGAGAAGGCGAAGTCGGCGAATTCCCCGGACTCCGCCTCCAGTTCGGCCATCATCGCGTCGCGCCGCACCTTGGCGATCACCGAGGCGGCCGCGACCGCGATGCATGACTGGTCGCCCTTGACGACCGTACGGACCTTCCAGGGCAGCCCGAGATAGTCGTGCTTCCCGTCGAGGATCACCGCGTCCGGTCGCACCGGCAGCGCCTCCAGGGCGCGTACGGCGGCGAGCCGCAGCGCGGCGGTCATCCCGAGTGCGTCGATCTCCTCGGGGGAGGAGTGTCCGAGGGCGTGCGACGTGACCCATCCTTCGAGGATCGCGGCAAGCTCGGCACGGCGCTTCGGGCTGATCAGTTTGGAGTCGGTGAGCCCGTCGGGCGGGCGGCGCAGACCGGTGACGGCCGCGCACACGGTGACGGGTCCGGCCCATGCTCCGCGCCCGACTTCGTCGACACCAGCGATGATCTTGGCACCGGTGGTGGCGCGCAGTGAGCGCTCGACGGCGTGGGTGGGTGGTTCGTACGGCATGGCGCAAGACAGGTTACGCCGCCGGAGCCCGCCGGGACACCCCGGGCTGAACCCGGGGCCGGCGAAGGACGGAAACGGACCGGGGCAAGGGGCGGAACGAGGGCCGCTCAGCCGGCCACCGGGCGCGGGAGCGCACCGTGACCCGGTCGGTCGTCCCGGCGGTCTCCTCGTCCGGCCATTCGCTCCCGCACACCTTCGAGCGGTACGCCCACAAGCCGGGCACCCACGTCGAAGACCGGGCCGCCGACCGCGTCGGGGCGGACATCGCCCCGCTCGACCCCGCGGCGTAGGACCTCACGGAAGAGCCGGATCGAGGGCTCGACCCCTTGGCGCAGGATCACTTCGGCACAGGACCACTCCGTGAAATCGCCCCGCCACCTCACTGTCGCATTCGTGAAGCATCGGGCGCAGCGCGGCCGGGCTCGGAATACATCGCTCCGCACATCCGTCGACAGCGTCGGCAAAAATCCTCGCGGATGCCGCCCCGGCCCGGCGCCTCCTCGCGGTCCGGCAGTCCGGCCCGCGGGGCGTCCGCGACGCGGTCCTCCTCGGAGGGCCGGTGAGGACAGACCACGGCTTTGCCGGTCTGCGCACCGGCCGCGACACGCTCCTCGGTGAACGCGTTCCCGCCGGCCGTACTCGACTGCTCCAACACGGCTCCGCGGGACGGTCCTTCACCCACACGTCTGCGATGAGCGCGCAGTGGCTAGGACCCACCCGGCCTCACCGCGCTGCTGCGCGGCATCGCGCAGCAGCCGTGGCAGATGACTCGCGACACGCGCGCTCCAGGGCGTGAGCGGCGCCATCGCCTCGCCCACCGCGCTCGCGCTCATCACCACGACGTTCCACGAAGGCCCCGGGCACAACCGCGCGTTCGGCATCTTCGCGGCCGCTCCGACCTGGCCGGCGCGCCCACCTCGGCCATGGGCATGGCGTCCCTGGCGTACAGATCCATCCGCGCCGCCGACGCCGGGACGAGCACCCGTCGTCTTGGGGCACCACGTTCCCGCCGAGGGCACAGCGGCGGCGCCGCGAGCCGAAACGGCCGGTCAGTACTGTCAGTACTCGTCGTAGAGCCCACGCCCGTCGCCGTACGTACCGAGCTTCCGGCACTCGGCCTCGTCGACGTCCAGGGGGCGCTCTTCGATGATCGCGCGCGCCCTCGCCACACCGAGACTCGTCGCGTACCAGGGTTCGTTCTGGTCGTCGAGCCGTTCGGCGATGCCCACCAGCGCGCAGGAACGCTGCGGCTCCGGCAGCGTGTCCAGTGCCGGTACGGCGTCGGCCGACAGGTCCTGGAAGTAGTACACGTCGAGTTTGTCGAACTCCTCGGAGGTGTCCTTGTAGCGCGCCACGTTCTGCTCGGCGACCAGCCCGTCCGGCGAGACCAGGCCGAAGGCCAGTACGGCGGCCGCCGCGCTCGCGGCGACCGCGCGCGGCAGCCAGCGGGCCCCCAGGACGCCGGCCGACATGATCAGTACGATCACCAGGCCCAGCCACAGCTCGGCCGCGGCCACCGAGATGCGCAGCCGTGTCAGACCGTACGCGTCGACGTACAGGTCCATGCGGCGCAGCGCGGAGGCGACGACGACCAGCGTGAGGACGCACAGGGTGCCGAGCACCGAGCGCACCAGGGTGCGGTCGCGGTCCGTGCCGCGCGGAGCCCGGCGCAGTGCCACGGCGACGACCAGAAGGACCAGCAGGGTGACCCAGAGCAGCTGCCAGAAGCCCTGGCGCGCGTACTGGGCGTACGTCAGGCCGGTCTCGTTGAGCACCTTGCGGTAGCCGCCGAACAGGACGGCGAGCTGGACCGCGATGAAGGCGGTGAAGAGGAGGTTGAGCACGATCAGCGGAAGCGCCCATTCCGCACGGCCGCGCGCACGCCCCGGTCGTATCTCCAGGCGGTCCCAGCGCAGCGGAGCGGCGGCGGTGCGGGCAGCGGCGAGGGCGCCCACCAGGCCGAGCACGAAGAGGAAGATCCGCCAGGGGCTGTCCGCGACGGAGACGTCGGGCGCGAGGCCGCCCAGCAGACCGGCGAAGGCGGCGTCCGCGGAGGCGAAGAGCGCGCCGAAGACGATCAGCAGTACGACGGCGACCAGGGCCGTACGCACCATGGGCGCCCAGCGGCCGCGCGACACCTCCGCCCGCTCGCGCATACCGCGCCAGGCCCAGGCCGGGCCGGAGGCCAGCGAACCGAAGATGCCCAGGGAACCGGCGAGGACACCGGCCCAGGTGCGGTTGCCGTGCAGGGCGAGCGAGCCCAGTGCCAACGCGGACACGCAGGCCAGGAAGGTCGGCCAGCCCGCGTCGCGCAGCGCCGGAACGGCCAGCAGGGCCAGGCCGCCGACCGCCCAGACGAGCGTCCAGGGGCGGAGGCGGCGGCCTGCCGCCCGGGCGGCGAAGCAGGCGGCGAGCGCGGTCGGCACCGTCACGAAGAGCAGGTTCAGGCCCAGCCCCTCACCGAGCAGCAGGGCGCTCAGCAGGGCAGTGGCCAAAGCCGCCACGACCGTGGCGGGACGGATCCCGGCAGGCGGTCCGGGCCGTACGGCGACCAGCCACTTCGGCGGCCCGGGCGAGGGCCGCGGTCCGGCCGGTGGCGGTGGCCAGGGCTGGTGGCGCCGGGGCTGCGTCGCTCTGCTGTGCTGCTCTCGGTACGACATTCCCGGCGGCGGCTGCGCGGCCGTGCTCTGCGGCGCGGTCTCCGCATCGCGCCCGGAACCGGCCGGTTCTGACGTTTCGGGCCGTGTGGGCGGTATGGATGGTGTGGACGGCGTATCGGACACGGGACCCCCTCCCGACCGGGCGGGGGCGGCAAGGGTGCCGCGACCGGAGCCCGGTGCCTCGTAGGCGCACACCCGTCATGATCAACAGGGCGGCGTGGCCCGTCAGACTAGCCCCGGCACACCGTCCCGGCGCAGCCGGAGCCCGGCTGTGGCAGGACCGTGACAGTCACGGAACCACCGCGTCCGGCAGGCGGCCGGCATCAGAGCGCGCGGGGCGGAATCCATTCGGGCAGCTCCTCGGTCCGCTCCAGCCACCCGGCCGGCGGGGCTCCGGCCTCCCCCGCGGCGACGACTCCGCCGAAGATGGCGCAGGTCGTGTCGACGTCCCCGCCCACCTGCGCGGTGACCCAGAAGCCCTGCTCGAAGTCGCCGAGTGCCCTGGCGGCCGACCAGAGGGCGAACGGCACGGTGTCGTGCGCACTCGTACGCCGTCCACAGCCGAGCACCGCGGCCACGGTCCCGGCATCGCCGTAGTCCAGCATGTCGCGGGCCCGGCGGAGCCCGGCGCCCACAGCGCTGCGCGGCACGAGCGCGATCACGCCGTCGAGCAGTCCGGCCGGTGTCGGCGTCCCCGCGGGATCGGCGGCGAGCGCCGCGGCGGCCGCCACGGCCATGGCGCCGACCACGGCCTCACGGTGCTGATGCGTGACGTACGACGAGATCTCGGCCTGGTGCGTGGCCTGCTCGGGGTCGTCCGCGTACCAGGCGCCGAGCGGCGCGATGCGCATGGCCGCGCCGTTGCCCCAGGAGCCCTGGCCGTTGAAGAGCGCGGCGGCGAGCTCACGCCAGTCGCCGCCCCCCCTGATCAGCCGGAGCATCCGGTTGACGGCGGGGCCGTAGCCGCGGTCGAAGTCGTGGTGCCCGGCGAAGGAACGGGCGAGCGCGTCCTGGTCGATGCGGCCGTGTGCGGCGAGCACCGCCAGTACCGAGCAGGCCATCTCGGTGTCGTCGGTCCACTGCCAGGGTCCGGGCGGCAGCTCGCGCCTTTTGAGCAGCGGGTAGTTCACGGGTACGAAGAACTGGGAGCCCAGGGCGTCTCCCAGGGACAGCCCACGCAGGCTGGCCAGGGCGCGTTCGAAGCGCCGGACGGTGGAGGAGTCAGCGGTCATCGCCCTGCCACTCTATCCGGTGCGACCGTACGGTTCGGGAGCCCGCCAGCGTTCGAACGGCTGGTCAAGGGTGTAGCGGCCGTCCTTCCCCAGCAGCAGGGACCGCGTTTCGCCGTTGCGCGGGTTGCACAGCGACTCGAAATCCGCCACCGTCCAGTGGAACCAGCGCATGCAGAACAGCCTCATGGTCAGACCGTGAGTGACCAGCAGCACGTTCGGCGGGTGGTCCGGCGCCTCGAAGCTCCGGTACAGGCTCTCCAGGAAGGCCCCGACCCGGTCGTACACATCGGCTCCCGACTCGCCCTGGGCGAAGCGGTAGAAGAAGTGCCCGTACGCGTCCCGGTACGCCTTCTGAAGCCGTACGTCGTCCCGGTCCTGCCAGTTCCCCCAGTCCTGCTCGCGCAGCCGCGGCTCCTCCCGCACCCGCACCCGGGCCGGGTCCAGCCCGAAGGCGGCGAAGGTCTCGTGGGTGCGGCGGTACGGCGAGACGTAGGCACTGATCCGCTCCTCGCCGAAGACCTCGCGCAGCCGTGTCCCGGTCTGCCGGGCCTGGCGCAGACCGGCTCCGGTGAGTCCGAGCGCGTGGTCGGGCTCACGTTCGTACACCGAGTCGTCGGCATTGCCCTCCGACTCCC
Source organism: Streptomyces sp. NPDC003016 (assembly GCF_053591455.1). Taxonomy (NCBI): domain Bacteria; kingdom Bacillati; phylum Actinomycetota; class Actinomycetes; order Kitasatosporales; family Streptomycetaceae; genus Streptomyces; species Streptomyces sp. NPDC003016. Next base: position 72,133 of record NZ_JBSFTV010000033.1, on the reverse strand, counting down.
CGTGCCGGACGAGAACGATGCGCCGCGGTCGTGCCATGCCGAAACCCTAGAACCTGTGATCGAATGCGGCCCGGCCGGGCAGCTGCCCCGCCTCCGTCCAGCGTATCCGGCCGGTCGGACACCGGCGCAGCGGCCTGCCTGCGGGTCGGCCGGTCCGGGCAGAGGGCCGCCCGCGCACCGGGCCGCCGTGCGGGGGCCGGGCGCCCGCCTGCCCCGCCGCCCGGCCCGGTGCGTGCAGAACCGCGCGCACGGAGAACCACGCGTACGGCCTGGTCACACCGTCCAGGAAGGCTCCAGCTGCACGACCGCCCCCGCCAGTTCGGCCACGTCGGCATCGGTCTGCGCACGCAGCGACAGGCGTTCCACCCGCTCGGCGCGGTACTTGCCGTGCTCGGCGGCGGACTGCCACATCGACAGCACCAGGAACTCATTGCCCGGCGCCTCGCCGAACACCCCCCGCAGCATCCCCGGCGACCCGGCCATCGCCGGATTCCAGATCTTCTCCTGCATCAGCGAGAAGTGCTCGACCCGGCCCTCATGCACCTTGCAGTGCGCGACCCGCACCACGTCGGCGTCGGTGAACCGCGGTTCGAAGCCCGTCTTGATGTCGAACCGGTAGTCGAAGAGCCCGACTCGGGGGTTCTTGTACGTACCCGACTGGGCAGCCGCGAGCCGGTCGTGGGAGCGCGCCATGAACGAGTCGTAGAACGCGCGGCTCTCCCAGAAGGAAAAGACGTGCACCACCCCCGGCCGCCCACGGCTCCAGCCGCCGCCCTGCCCCCGGAACCCCGGTTCCCCCAGCAGCCCCGCCCACTTCCGCTGCCCCCGCTCGAAACCCCGACGGTCGATCACTGTGCAGCGAATCCACTTGACCAGCACCGCGCCATCGTACGGCCATCGTCTTTCACGGGTGAACAGTGCTGAGCGCACCCCGAGTTGTCGGTGCCCGGGGCTAGCCTTGTCCCAGGTGCACATTCGCACAGCCCGCGCCGGTGACAGCCGACCGGGTTCCGAGGGAGGGAGAACGGGTGGGCAGTCTCAACAAAGGGGTCGGCAAGGTCGAAGTGACGCTCAGGTGGGACCCCAGTCCCATGGGAGAGCCGCCCCATGACCTGGACATCATCGCCGCGACGTACACCTCCGACGACCCGTACGGCAGCCCCGCGTACGTCGTGCACTTCGACAGCCGCTCGCCGGACGGCACCATCACCCTGAACAGGGACAGCCGGAACGGCCAGGGATTCGGCTTCGACGAGGTCATGACTCTCGAACTCGACCGGCTGGCACCTGTCTACGCCCGGGTGGTGGTCGGCATGGCCATCCAGCAGGGCGGAGGAAGAAAGACGTTCGGCGACATAACCAACACGGGCTTCCGCATCCGCGAGGGCTACACCGTGCTCGCGGAGAGCGACTTCGCCGACGTGTCCGCCTCCACCGCGGCCACCGTCGCCGAGTTCACGAGAGGCGCTTCGGGGGGCTGGGACTTCCGCCCCGTCGTCCGGGGCTTCGACGCCGACCCGAATTCCTTCGCCGGGGCCATGGGCAGCACTCTCACCTGAGAGCCCGGAAACGGCGGGCCCCCGAGGGCTCGCCGTTTCCGGAACGCCGAGGGGCGGCGAGCCCTCGGGCCCGCCGCCCCTCATCTCATCCGTCGCCTACCAGCCGGTCAGCTGCAACCGCTGGTCGAGCCGCAGCCCTCGCAGATGTAGCAGCTGCCCGCGCGCTGCATCTTCGTACCGCACGAGAAGCACAGCGGAGCGTCGGCGCTGATGCCGAGCTGCATCTCGACGAGCTCCGCCGAGGTGTGTGCCTGCTTCTGCTCCGGCACGGCCTCCGCCTTCGGGGCGACGACCGGCTTCGGCGTCTCCGTCTGGCGCGGGGCGGACTGGGCCAGGCCCTCGACGTCGACGTCGTCGTCCTCCATCGACGGCTCGTACGAACCGGTCTCCAGGTGACGCTGACGCTCGTCGGCGGAGTGGATGCCGAGCGCCGAACGGGTCTCGAAGGGCAGGAAGTCCAGCGCCAGGCGGCGGAAGATGTAGTCGACGATCGACTGCGCCATCCGCACGTCGGGGTCGTCCGTCATGCCGGCCGGCTCGAAACGCATGTTGGTGAACTTCGAGACGTACGTCTCCAGCGGGACGCCGTACTGCAGACCGACCGAGACCGCGATCGAGAAGGCGTCCATCATGCCCGCGAGGGTCGAACCCTGCTTGGACATCTTCAGGAAGACCTCACCGAGACCGTCGTCCGGGTAGGAGTTGGCGGTCATGTAGCCCTCGGCACCGCCCACCGTGAAGGAGGTGGTGATCCCCGGGCGGCCCTTGGGAAGACGCTTGCGCACCGGGCGGTACTCGACGACCTTCTCGACCGCGGCGCGGATCGTCTCCTCGGTCTTCTCCGTGACCTCGGCCTTGACGTCCTTCTTCTTGGCGGAGAGGGGCTGGCCGACCTTGCAGTTGTCGCGGTAGATCGCGAGCGCCTTGACGCCCATCTTCCACGCCTCGAAGTAGACCTCTTCGACGTCCTCGACGGTGGCCGTCTCCGGCAGGTTCACCGTCTTGGAGAGCGCGCCGGAGATCCACGGCTGGATGGCCGCCATCATGCGGACGTGGCCCATCGCGGAGATGGAACGCTCGCCCATCGCGCAGTCGAAGACCTCGTAGTGCTCGTGCTTCAGACCGGGGGCGTCGATCACATTGCCGTTCTCGGCGATGTGGGCGACGATCGCCTCGATCTGCTCCTCCTGGTAGCCCAGGCGACGCAGCGCCTGCGGCACCGTGCCGTTGACGATCTGCATCGAGCCGCCGCCGACCAGCTTCTTGAACTTGACCAGGGCGAGGTCGGGCTCGAGGCCGGTGGTGTCGCAGGACATCGCGAGACCGATGGTGCCGGTGGGCGCGATGACCGAGGCCTGCGCGTTGCGGAAGCCGTTCTTCTCGCCGAGGCGGAGCACGTCCTGCCAGGACTCCGTGGCGGCCGCCCAGATCGGCGAGTCCAGGTCGTCCACGCGCGGGGCCGTGGTGTTGGCGTCGGAGTGCTGCTTCATGACACGCAGGTGGGGCTCGGCGTTGCGGGCGTAACCGTCGTACGGGCCGACGACCGCGGCCAGTTCGGCGGAGCGCCGGTACGACGTACCCGTCATCAGCGAGGTGATGGCGCCGGCGAGCGAGCGGCCGCCGTCGCTGTCGTACGCGTGACCGGTCGCCATGAGCAGGGCGCCGAGGTTCGCGTAACCGATGCCGAGCTGGCGGAAGGCGCGGGTGTTCTCACCGATCTTCTCGGTGGGGAAGTCCGCGAAGCAGATGGAGATGTCCATCGCGGTGATGACGAGCTCGACGACCTTGGCGAAGCGCTCGGACTCGAAGGACTGGTTGCCCTTGCCGTCGTCCTTGAGGAACTTCATCAGGTTCAGCGAGGCCAGGTTGCACGAGGTGTTGTCCAGGTGCATGTACTCGCTGCACGGGTTCGACGCGGTGATCCGGCCGGACTCGGGGCAGGTGTGCCAGTTGTTGATGGTGTCGTCGTACTGGATGCCGGGGTCGGCGCAGGCCCAGGCGGCCTCGGCCATCTTGCGGAAGAGCGACTTGGCGTCGACCTCCTCGATGACCTCGCCCGTCATACGGGCGCGGAGGCCGAACTTGCCGCCGGCCTCGACCGCGTGCATGAACTCGTCGTTCACGCGTACCGAGTTGTTGGCGTTCTGGTACTGGACGGACGTGATGTCGTCGCCGCCCAGGTCCATGTCGAAGCCCGCGTCCCGCAGGGCGCGGATCTTCTCCTCTTCCTTCACCTTGGTCTCGATGAAGTCCTCGATGTCGGGGTGGTCGACGTCGAGAACGACCATCTTGGCCGCGCGACGCGTGGCGCCGCCGGACTTGATCGTTCCCGCGGAGGCGTCGGCGCCGCGCATGAAGGAGACCGGACCGGAGGCGTTGCCGCCGGAGGAGAGGAGCTCCTTGGAGGAGCGGATACGGGAGAGGTTCAGGCCGGCGCCGGAGCCGCCCTTGAAGATCATGCCCTCTTCCTTGTACCAGTCGAGGATCGACTCCATGGAGTCGTCGACGGCCAGGATGAAGCAGGCGGAGACCTGCTGCGGCTGGGGCGTACCGACGTTGAACCAGACCGGCGAGTTGAAGCTGAAGATCTGGTGCAGGAGGGCGTACGCCAGCTCGTGCTCGAAGATCTCGGCGTCAGCGGGAGAGGCGAAGTAGTTGTACTCCTCACCGGCCTTCCGGTACGTCCTCACGATCCGGTCGATCAGCTGGCGCAGACCGGTCTCGCGCTGCGGCGTACCGACAGCTCCGCGGAAATACTTGCTGGTGACGATGTTGACCGCGTTCACCGACCAGAAGTCGGGGAACTCGACGCCACGCTGCTCGAAATTGACCGAGCCGTCGCGCCAGTTGGTCATGACGACGTCACGACGCTCCCAGACCACCTCGTCGTACGGATGCACGCCGGGCGTGGTGTGGATGCGCTCGATGCGCAAGCCCTGTCGAGCCACAGTCGCCTTGGATCCCTTGGTGCGGGAACCTCGTGCCGGGCCGCTCGCCGTCTCTGTCATGCCGCCTCCCATATACGTACAAAAACGCTCTGACGTGCCCAGTTCTTCCCGGGGCACGTGGTGTGTCTGATGTTCCGGACACCACGGAGGGCGGCCGGAACAGGTCTGGTCTGCCGCCGGCCGGTCAGTCGGCGGCAGCGGCGGGCGCGGGGACCTCGGGGGTCACGCCGGGCTCGCAATCGCAATCACTTGCCGGAGGCCGCTCCTCGCGGAGCTCCGCGATGGCGGCCTCGAAGTCTTCGAGTGAATCGAACGCCCGGTACACGGACGCGAAGCGCAGGTACGCGACGAGGTCGAGTTCCTGCAGTGGGCCGAGTATGGCCAGCCCCACGTCGTGGGTCGTCAGCTCGGCACTGCCGGTGGCGCGCACCGCCTCCTCGACCCGCTGGCCGAGCTTGGCGAGGGCGTCCTCGGTGACCGGCCGGCCCTGGCACGCCTTGCGCACGCCGGAAATGACCTTGGTGCGGCTGAAGGGCTCGGTCACTCCGCTGCGCTTGATCACCATCAACGAGGCGGTCTCCACCGTCGTGAAACGGCGGGAGCAGTCGGGGCACTGGCGGCGCCTGCGGATCGAGGTTCCGTCGTCGGTGGTGCGACTGTCGACGACACGGCTGTCCGGGTGCCTGCAGAAGGGACAGTGCATGGAACCCAACCCTCCCTCGCAGTACGACTGAATAGCCTCGCCGGCCCCACCCAGGACCCTTCGAAGCAGCCACCAGCATAGGCGATGGCCGAACTCCCGGCGGACCAGGGACCACAACTTGTGGGCGGCCTCAGCCATGCAACCACTAGATCTGGGGTCCGGGTGCGTTTTCACTCTCCGCGCGTGTCGCGCTCCACACGGGTGACGACAGGCGGACGACACGCGGGGAACCGCGCCCGGCCGCCCCCGGCCCGACCGCGAAGGTTACCGTAATGGCCCGAATTGCCTTTCGACTCGAAATGGCCCCTCATACACCCCGTTGCGTATTCCGGTAAAGCATTCTGCGCTTTTTCACTCGAACGTGTGTTTGGCGCAACCTTTCGAAAGCAACTACCGTTGTCCAGCCAGGGAGAGAACATCTCGAGAGGGGCCGACGTGACCACGACCGCTGACAGTGCAACTATCGCCGCCCAGGACCGCTCCCAGAGCCGACTCGAGCCGGTGCATGCCATGAATGAAGCAGCAGCCACACACACCGAGGGCTCCAAGCCCTCACGCTCGCTGCCCGGCCGGCCTCCAGGAATCCGGGCGGACAGTTCCGGCCTCACCGATCGGCAACGACGAGTCATCGAGGTCATCAGGGACTCGGTGCAACGGCGAGGATACCCCCCGTCCATGCGCGAGATCGGTCAGGCGGTGGGCCTCTCCAGTACCTCTTCCGTGGCTCATCAGCTGATGGCTCTCGAACGCAAGGGGTTCCTGCGCCGTGACCCGCACCGCCCCCGGGCGTACGAGGTGCGGGGCTCGGACCAGCCCAGCACTCAGCCCACCGACACGGCCGGCAAGCCCGCCGCGTCCTACGTCCCCCTCGTCGGCCGGATCGCGGCAGGCGGCCCGATCCTCGCCGAGGAGTCGGTGGAGGACGTCTTCCCGCTCCCCCGGCAGCTCGTGGGGGACGGTGAGCTGTTCGTCCTCAAGGTCGTCGGCGACTCGATGATCGAAGCGGCGATCTGTGACGGCGACTGGGTGACGGTACGCCGCCAGCCGGTCGCCGAGAACGGCGACATCGTGGCCGCGATGCTGGACGGCGAGGCAACGGTGAAGCGGTTCAAGCGCGAGGACGGCCAGGTGTGGCTGCTCCCGCACAACGCCGCCTACCAGCCGATCCCCGGCGACGAAGCGACCATTCTCGGCAAGGTCGTGGCGGTACTGCGGCGGGTGTGACACCTCGCGGTCAGAGACCGGGCCCCTGGAACCCACTGCGCCGGTTCCGGGGGCCTGCTGCTTCTGCGGCCTTTTACGACCTTCAGGTCTTTACGCCCGAACCGCCGCCGCTACTTCCCCTCGGCCTCGGCCGCGGCGTTGATCGTGGCGAGCGAGCGACGTACCTGATTGCGGTCCGTGGTGTACCAGAAGTCCGGCAGGGACGCCCGCAGGTAGCTGCCGTAACGCGCATTGGCCAGCCTCGGGTCGAGTACGGCGACGACACCGCGATCCCCCATGGCCCGCACGAGCCGTCCCGCGCCCTGGGCCATCAGCAGCGCCGCGTGCGTCGCTGCGACGGCCATGAAACCGTTGCCCCCGGCTTCCTCGACCGCCTTCTGCCGCGCGCTCATCAGCGGGTCGTCGGGGCGGGGGAACGGGATCCGGTCCATGACGACGAGCTGGCAGCTCGGTCCGGGCACATCGACACCCTGCCAGAGAGACAGCGTGCCGAAGAGGCAGGTCTCCGGGTCGGCCGCGAAGGATTTGATCAGCTCACCGAGCGTTTCCTCACCCTGGAGCAGGATCGGCATGCCGAGCCGGCCGCGCAGCTCCTCGGCCGCCGCCTTGGCGGCCCGCATGGAGGAGAAAAGGCCCAGTGTCCGGCCTCCTGCGGCCTCGATCAGCTCGGCGAGTTCGTCCATCATGTCGCCCCGCGCCCCCTCGCGGCCCGGCGTGGCCAGCTGCCGGGCGACGTACAGAATGCCCTGCTTCCGGTAGTCGAAGGGCGAGCCGACGTCGAGCCCCTTCCAGACCGGGACGTCTTCCCCCTCCGTACCCTCCGGGGACAGGCCGAGCGAGGCACCCACACCGTTGAAGTCGCCGCCGAGCTTGAGGGTGGCGGAGGTCAGGACGACGGAGCGCTCGCTGAAGAGCTTCTCGCGCAGCAGCCCCGACACGGAGAGCGGGGCGACGCGCAGGGAGGCCCCGTAACGGTCGTGCCGCTCGAACCAGACGACGTCGTACTCGGAACCGTTGGCGATCCGCTCGGCGACACCGTGAATGCTCTCGACGGCCGCGAGCGCCTGCTTGCGGACGGCGTCCTCGTCCTGGACGGACTTGTCCCGGGTCGAGCCGATGGCCGAGATGACGTTACGAGCGGCGTCACGCAGTGCCATGAGGGCGTACCCGAGGTCTTCCGGGACCTCTTCGAGACGTCCGGGGAGCGCGAGCTCCATCAGCCGCTCGAAGGACTCCGCGGCCGTCTGGAGGGCGTCGGCGACCTTCTCGTCGACGAGCTTGGCCGCGCGGCGGACGGCCCGGTCGACCTGCCCGGGACTGAGCTCGCCGGTCGCGACGCCGGTCACCCGTGAGACCAGTTCGTGCGCCTCGTCGACGATCAGCACCTCGTGCTGCGGGAGCACGGGCGCGCCCTCGATGGCGTCGATGGCGAGGAGGGCGTGGTTGGTCACGACGACATCGGCGAGCTTGGCGCGCTCGCGGGCCGCCTCCGCGAAGCATTCCGCTCCGTAGGCGCATTTCGACGCGCCGAGGCATTCGCGGGAGGAGACGGACACCTGGCCCCAGGCACGGTCGGAGACACCGGGGGTGAGGTCGTCGCGGTCGCCCGTCCCGGTCTCGTCCGCCCAGTCGCGCATGCGCAGCAGGTCCTGGCCGAGCTTGCTGGTGGGGGCCGCGGCCTCGAACTGGTCGAAGAGGCCGTCCTCCTCTTCCTGCGGTACGCCCTCGTGGAGCCGGTGCAGGCAGAGGTAGTTCGAGCGTCCCTTGAGCATGGCGAACTCGGGGCGCCTGCGCAGCAGCGGATGCAGCGCCTCGACCGTACGCGGAAGATCACGCTCCACGAGCTGGCGCTGCAGGGCCAGGGTCGCCGTCGCCACCACGACGCGCTCGCCGTGTGCCAGGGCCGGCACCAGATAGCCGAGGGACTTTCCGGTGCCGGTGCCGGCCTGGACGAGCAGGTGGGCATTGTCGTCGATGGCTTCGGCCACAGCCTCGGTCATGGCGACCTGGCCTGGCCGCTCCGTGCCGCCGACGGCAGTGACGGCGGCGTGGAGGAGCTCGGGGAGTGAGGGCTTCGTCATAGCTCCACCAGCCTACGGGGCACCACTGACACCCCGGGCCCGCGCCCGGATCACCACCGGCGAGCTCATCAGGACAGGTGGAGGGGGTTGGGGACGGTGCCGTGCACCGCGGCGTGCGGGCGGCCGGGGCGGTCGCGGTAGCCGTCGAGGTGCAGACGGTTGCGGTTGAGGCAGAGGCGCTCGATCCGCGGGACGAGCAGGTCGAAGATCTCGTAACGGTCCTTGAGCTCGGGGAAGCGTGCCTGGTGCCGCAGGATTTCGGCCCGTACGAGTGACCAGAAGTCGCTCTCCGGAACACCCAGCTGCTCCTCGCAGAGGGGCGCCAGATAGCGGAACACGCCGACGAACAGCCCGGAATGGATGAACTGTGTGAGGAAGGACGGAGGCTCGGTGAGGAGGATCCCGCGCACGTCGTCGGGCATGGAGTCGTGTTCGGGCAGGCTCTGCGCGCTGACGTTCACGTCGTCGACGAAGTCCTTGATGGCGAGGCGCACCGGGATGTCGTGGTCGTCGAAGACGACGATGGCGTTCTCGCCGTGCGGGGAGAAGACGGTGCCGTAGCGGTACAGGAAGTGCAGCAGCGGGGGCAGCAGGGCGGCGAAGAGCCGCTTGAGCCAGGCGGTGGGCGTGAGACCCGAGCGGGCGACGAGCTCCGCGGTGAAGGCACGGCCTTCGGGATCGGTGTAGAGCAGGGAGGCCAGCGTGCGGGCGCGCTCTCCCGGCGCGAGGCGGCCGGTGAGCGGCTCACGCCAGATGGCACCCAGCAGTTCCTTGTACTGGTACGGGACTTCGGGCAGGCCGTCGTACAGGGGGTGCGCGACGGCGACGGAGGCGACCTCTCCGAGGAGGATCACTTTGCACTCGTCGCGCAGGAAGGAATCGGCGTCGCGCAGCCCGTGCACCCAGGCGGTGACGGCGGGCGCCGCCAGGGTCCGCTCGGTGGGCAGTCCTCGCCAGACCAGCGTGTTGAGGACGGCGAGCGGCAGCTTGACCGTGTGCCGGTCGGGGCGGCTCGTGTTGAGGAAGGTGCGGATGGACTGCTGCGGCAGCCGTACGTCGCCGTCGGTGGGGAGCGGCACGATGGCGCCCTGTGCGACGGCGGGCGCGAAGAGCGGCAGGACCACTTCCTCCCACTGCCAGGGGTGTACGGGCAGGTAGAGGTACCGCTCGGGATCCAGGCCGCGGGCGCGGAGCGCGGCGGCGAACGACTCGCGGGTGGAGGCGTCGAGTTCGCGTGCGTAGAGGTGCTCCGGCGTGGCGAGTAAGGGGACTCCGCGGTAGCCCGCGAGGTCGGTGCTGACCGCGATCCAGGGGAGCGCGGCCGGTGTACGGGCTTCGGGGGCCCAGCGGGCGGCGTCGCCGGCGGAGAAGCCGAGGCGGCCCTTGTTGAGCACGAGCCAGGGGTGGCCGGTCTGGTGCCCTTCGAGTTCCGCGTATCCGAGATCGGCGAGGAGCGACGCGGACAGGGCGGTGTGGCCGAGGCGGGCGTCGGCGGCGAGGGTGGCGCTCAGCTCGCGGATGAGGTGGCCGAGGGTGGCGCCGTCGAGGGCGAGGAGGCGGCGGGCGAGGACGAGGAAGCGGAGGGGGTCGCCGAAGGGGCGGCCTGAGGCGTCGGCGGCGTGGTCGCGGAGTTCGATCGTGTCGGGGTCGACGCGCCAGCTGCCGTAGGCGCCGCGGCCGGCCCGGAAGGAGAGGATTCCGCCGTCGTCGAGCAGGAGGGTGTGGCGGCCGCCGGCTGGTTGCGGAAGCGGCTCGACGATCTCCTCGTACGCGAACTCGCCGAGCATCTTGGCGAGGAGGCGGCGGGCTGCCAGGTCCCAGGTGCCGGGGTTCAGTTCGGGCGGAGCGAGCAGCGGAAGCGGGTCCTCGAAATCATGGGCGGCGGGTTTCGGCACGGAGACTCCTCGGAGTGGAACCTATTCGGGACGAACGGTGTATGAGAAGCAGCGGTTTGTTCACAGCAGGTTTCGCAGGGTGCGTTCACGGACCATGAGTGCGGCTCGCTTGTCGGGGAGGTCGAGTTCGGCGGAGAAGCGGAAGCCGGCCCGGAGGAAGGCCGAGACGGAGGGGGTGTTGCGGAGGTCCGGTTCGGCGACGACACGCGCACAGGTGGGACGGCTGTCGAGTACGAGGTCGGCGACGGCTCTGAGAAGGGTGGTGCCGAGGCCGCGGCCGCGGTCCGCGACGCCGCCGACGAGGAGGTGGATCCCGGTGTCGTGCGGGCGGGCCGGATAGTGGCGGGCCAGCGGGTCGAGGTCGGCGCGGTAGATCTCCCAGTAACTCATGGGCACGCCGCCCAGTACGCCGAGACAGGGCGCGCTGCGGCCGTCGCCGTCGAGCTGGGGGCGCAGGTGGGCGGCGGTCACCTCCTGCGGTCCTTCGAGTTCCCAGAAGGCGGCGACGGCCGGATCGTTCATCCACCGGCTGATGAGCGGCAGGTCCCGCTCGATGCGTACGGGAACGAGCTGGAAGACGCCGGCGGGGGTGGTGACGGGGCCCCAGTCGGCGGGGGTGTCGAGGAGGTCGCCGCCGACGGCCCGGGGGCCGGCCACCGGGCCGTCGTCACCGAACAGTGCGACGAGCTCGTCGGACAGCCGCAGGTCCAGGGTGTCCTCGGTGCTGGATCCGGCGCGGGGAGCGGAGTCGGTTCCTGCGTCGGTGCTCGCATCGGGGGGAGGCACGGCGACGCTCCTCTCAGCAGTTCGGGTGGGCGTGTTCCTTCAGGTGCGAAGGGGGTTGGCGATGGTGACGTAGACGGACTGGGTGTCGACCGGGCCTTCGAGCTCGTCGAGGCCGTGCAGCCGGGTGAGCAGGTTGGCCTTGCAGCGGAGGCTGGGGGTCTCCAGGAGTTGTGCGGGCAGCGGGGAGCCGAGGGCGGTGTTCTTCCCGAGGAACTGGCGGAACGCGGCGATCAGGACGCGTTCGTCGGCCAGCCGCTGGGCGCCGAACGCTCCGATCAGGCCGAAGACGTTGTTGATGCCGAGGTAGTAGGCGAAGCGTTCGTCGGTGACGGCGTCGGTGACGAAGGTGTCGCTGGTGGCGCCGATGCCGGGAAGACGGCGTTCGAGGCCGGCCCGGTGGGATTCGCGGAAGTAGTAACCCTGGTTGTCGCGGTAGCGGCCGCCGACGGGCCAGCCGTCGGGGTTGAGGAGGACCAGGGTGTTCTGCTGATGGGCTTCCAGGGCGACCCCTGCCGTGCCGTCCAGCCAGAGCACCGGGCGTACGACGTGGTCGAGGTAGCGCAGGAACCACTCGGCGGCGACGGCCGCGGTGGGGCGGCCGGTGCGGGTGGCGAGCCGGGCGACGACGTCGGCGAGGCGGGAGTGCATGCCGGCCCGGCCGGGCCAGGGCCTCGGAGCGGTGAGGCCCGCGATGCAGACGGCGTCGTCGCCGGGGCCGAACGGGTTGTGGCGCAGCAGGGCGTCGAAGCCCGGAACCGGTTCGCCGTCCGCCGTGTCCACGGCGAGCCAGGCCGGGTCGCGGACGATGTCGAAGCCGGGGTGGACGGACTGCCATTCCTCGGCCAGTCCGCCGCGCAGCAGCCGGTGTACCTCGACACCGCGGTGGAGTTCCTTGCGGAGGTTCTCACGACGGGAGTTGGTGATGCGTACGCCGAGCGAAAGTTTGAGCATGGCGGACGCACCGGGGCGGTGCACGGTGCGGACGGAGGAGGTGGGGTGCCACCGGGCGCCATGAGGGCCGAGGTCGTGGAGGAGACCTCGCTCAAGGAGCGCCACGACGGCGGGCCGGTGCTTGAGCTCGCGGGCCTGCCAGGGGTGGAGGGGCAGGGGGACCGTGTGGTCGGGCAGTCGGAGGCCGTCGGCCAGCCGGACGGTGAGCTGCTCGACGGGGACGGTACGGCCGCGTTCGGTCCAGGCGGAGTCCCCCGCGAGTACGGACCGGTCGACAGCCATCCAGTGCAGCGGAAAGGAGCCGTGCAGCTCGGGTGAGTACAGGAGCGCTTCCGCGTCGGAGAGCCCTTCGCGGCTCTTGGGGGTGGGGTGCAGCGGATGCCCGAGGAGAAGGGACTGCTCCGCGCTGAGGAACAGGTCCGCCTCTTCGGCGGGGCCGGGGCTCCGGCGGCGGGCGGTGATGAACCCGGCGGTGCGCCGCACCGAGTCGGCGACCCGGCCGACCAGGTCCGCCCCTTCGCGCTGCCCCGCCTCGCGGCCCAGGAGGGCGGCGACCGTGACGGCGTCGGCGGGCGGCGCGCCCTGAGGCCCGCCTTCCAGGACCGGCATGCCGAAGCGGTGCCATCCGGTGGCCGACCAGTAGCGGACGGGAACGAGCAGTGCGGTACCGCTGGCGCCGAGCGGGATGCGCAGGACCGGTCCGAGGGGCTCGGTGATGTCGTTCTCCCGGATCCAGCAGCGCAGCAGGTTCTCGACGGCTGCCGCCTCCGCCGCCGCATGCGGGTCGGGGTGGTCGAGGAGGTCCGCGTCCGCGGCCTGCGGGCGTGCGCCGGGCCCCGGCGTGCGCTGCTCCCCGTGGGCGCTGCCCTTCTGCCGGGGCACCTTGGCCTCATCGGCCATGAGGCGGCCGTGCGTACCGCTCTGTCCTCGGTCGTGGGCGGTGGGACGGTCTTCGGCCTCGGACGCATCGGATGCGGGAGTGGGGTTCACGGGGGTCTTCCTTGTGACGAGGTCCGGGGTCAGTGCGACAGCCCGGTCTGTTGCCGGGGGTACGGGGAGCGCTCGGCGGCCGACAGGGCGTCGGCCAGGCGGTCGAGGACCGCCGTGGCCTGTTCATCGGTGAGGGTGAGGGGAGGCAGCAGACGTACGACGCCGGCGTGACGGCCGCCGAGTTCGACGATGAGTCCGCGTTCCAGGCACTCCTGCTGGACGGCGGCGGCCAGAGCGGGCGCTGCCGGGGGAGCGCCCGTGGACGTACGGCTTCCGGCGTCGGGGTCGACGAGTTCGACGCCGATCATCAGCCCCCGGCCGCGTACGTTCCCGATGCAGGGGTGGTCGGCGGCCAGCCCCTGCAACTGGCCCATCATGCGTGCGCCGAGCACGGCGGCGCGGTCGGCGAGCCGGTTCTCGCGTACGTACGCCAGGGTGGCGGCGCCCGCCGCCATGGCGAGCTGGTTGCCGCGGAACGTACCGGCGTGGGCACCGGGCTCCCAGACGTCGAGGTCGGCCCGGTAGACCACGACGGCCAGCGGAAGGCTGCCGCCGATGGCCTTGGACATGACCATCACATCGGGCACGACGCCACTGTGCTCGACCGCCCAGAAGGCGCCGGTCCTGCCGACCCCGGTCTGCACCTCGTCGGCGATCAGCGGAATGGAGCGGTCCGCCGTGATCGCGCGCATGCGCCGCATCCAGTCGTCCGGCGCGGGGATCACGCCGCCCTCCCCCTGTACCGGTTCGAGGATCATCCCGGCCGGGCACGGCACTCCGCCCTTCGGGTCGTCGAGGAGGTTCTCGGTCCAGCGGGCGGAGAGTTCGGCGCCGCGCTCGCCGCCCACGCCGAAGGGGCACCGGTAGTCGTACGGATAGGGCAGGCGCGTCACCCGTGCGTCCTGGGCACCGCCCGAGGCGTCGAGGGCACCCGCCGTCATGCCGTGGTACGCCCCGGTGAAGGACAGCAGCCCGCTGCGGCCGGTGGCGGTGCGTACGAGCTTGAGCGCGGCCTCGACCGCGTCCGTACCCGCCGGGCCGCAGAACTGCACCCGCGCGTTGTCGGCGAGTCCGCGCGGCAGGGTCGCGAACAGCTCGGTGGTGAACGCGTCCTTGACGGGGGTCGCGAGGTCCAGCACATGGAGCGGGGCCCCTGAGTCGAGGACCTTCTTGATCGCCTCCAGGACCACGGGGTGGTTGTGCCCGAGCGCCAGGGTCCCGGCACCCGAGAGGCAGTCCAGATACCGGCGCCCGTCCGCCCCCTCGATCGTCAGCCCGCGCGCCCGTACGGGAACGATGGGCAGGGACCGCGCGTAGGTGCGCGCCGCCGATTCACGCAGTGACTGGCGACGGAGGATTCCCTCGTGCGCGGCAGTCAGCACCGCAGCGGCAGGTTCGGTCACGGCCACGTCTGTCGGTCCTCCCGCGGTGAAGGTTCTGTCGCGGTTCTCCGCAGGTCCGTTGTCCGCCGGCGCTGAACACCGGCCCTGCGTTCCCCGTACGTACCAACGACGGTGTCGCCGGGGGATCACGGGCAATCAGAAGATCCTTACGTCGGGGGAACCGCGGCCCTGCCTCGTGCCGTCTCCCACGGCACCGGCATAGTGGGGTCCGCACGCCGGCCAGGAGCTCCGCCGTCGGGGCGAGCGGCACGTGCAGAGAGTTCGCCGAAGAAGATTTCGAAGTCCCAGGGGGATCACGACATGCGACCCATTCGCCCGACCTTCGCAGCACGTGGCGGGAGGAGCGCGCGTCGCCGAACCTCCCCCGTACTGGCCGCAGTCGGGCTCACCGCCGCCCTCGCCCTGACCGCCACGGCCTGCGGTCCGGGCGAGGACAACGCGGGCGGCGAGCCGAGCGCCTCCGCCGGCCGGACCGCCGACGGCAAGATCGTCATTCCCGACCACCTGAAGGACGAGCTCAAGAAGCACGGCGTCGACCTGGACAAGTGGAAGGGCGGTGCCTGGAAGGACTGGAGCAAGGACGACTGGCTCCGCGAGGCCGAGGACTACATCAACCCGATCATCGAGGACCTCTGGGACCCGGACCGGATGCGGGACGCGGAGCAGCCGGACAGGCCGGTGGGCAACGACATCTCCGGCGACGAGGGGGTCACCGACCCGACGCCCGCGCCCGTCGAGGCCCAGCCCCTGAAGACTCCGTACACCACGAGCGCCCCCGAGGCCGGGAAGCTCTTCTTCGACGGGCCCCAGGGCTCGATGGTCTGTTCCGCGACCGTCATCCAGGACTCGGCGCATCCCGGCAAGTCCAACATGGTGTGGACCGCCGGCCACTGCGTGCACGCGGGCAAGAAGGGCGGCTGGTACCGCAACATCGCCTTCGTCCCGTCGTACAACAGCACCGGGAAGTCGGCCGCCGAGATCGGTGGCGCGTCCCAGAACGAGATCACCCCGCACGGTGTGTGGTGGGGCGACTGGGCGCAGACGTCCGACCAGTGGATCGCCCAGGGCGGCCCCACCGGCGGCGAAGGCGCCCCGTACGACTTCGCCGTACTGCACGTCACCCCGGAGAAGGGCGGCGGCAAGTCCCTGGAGGAGACGGTCGGTTCGGCCCTTCCGGTGGAGTTCGACGCACCGGCCGCGCCGGAGATCGCGAACGTGACGGCGACCGGCTACCCGGCCGCCCCGCCCTTCGACGGCCAGAAGCAGCTCGAGTGCGCCGACAAGCCGGGCCGTCTGTCCATCAGGACCGGTGACCCGACGATGTACCGCATCGGCTGCACCATGACCGGTGGTTCCTCCGGTGGTGGCTGGACGGCTCTCGGCCGGGACGGCAGGCCCGCGCTGGTCTCCAACACCTCGATCGGTCCGGTGACCGCCGGCTGGCTGGCCGGTCCTCGCCTGGGCGAGGAGGCCGAGGGGATCTACGACTCGGTGAGCAGGAAGTTCGCCAACCAATAGGTCTTCCCCGGGCACGGCCCCACGCGTTGCCCGCGCAGCCCGAAGGCCCGCCCCCTCGTCGTGAAGGGGCGGGCCTTCGGCTTGCTCCGTGCTGTGTGCCCGTACGTGCCGGGTTGCCGTACGGCCGTGCTACGGGCCGCCCGCGGTCAGTGAGCCACCGGTACGTACGGTGCCAGGTCAGCCGCCAGCTCCTCGTGCACCCGCACCTTGATGAGCGTGCCCTCCCCGGTGTGCTCCTCGGAGATGACCTCGCCCTCGGCGTGGGCCCGCGAGACCAGCCCGCCCTGCGTGTACGGCACGAGTGCCTCGATCTCGACCTCGGGCCGGGGCAGCTCGGAGTCGATCAGCGCCAGCAGCTCCGCCATGCCCGCGCCCGTACGGGCCGACACCGCGATCGCGTGACGCTCAATGCGCAGCAGCCGCTGCAGGACGACCGGGTCCGCCGCGTCCGCCTTGTTGATCACCACGATCTCGGGCACGTCCAGCGCGCCGACGTCACGGATCACTTCGCGTACGGCCGCCAGCTGCTCCTCCGGCACCGGGTGGGAACCGTCCACCACGTGCAGGATGAGGTCGGCGTCGCCGACCTCCTCCATGGTGGAGCGGAACGCCTCGACGAGGTGGTGCGGCAGATGCCGTACGAATCCGACGGTGTCGGCGAGCGTGTAGACCCGCCCGGTAGGTGTCTCCGCGCGGCGCACGGTCGGGTCGAGGGTGGCGAACAGCGCGTTCTCCACCAGCACGCCCGCGCCCGTCAGACGGTTGAGCAGCGAGGACTTCCCGGCGTTGGTGTATCCGGCGATCGCGACCGAAGGCACCTTGTTGCGCTTGCGCTCCTGGCGCTTGATGTCGCGGCCGGTCTTCATCTCCGCGATCTCCCGGCGCATCTTCGCCATCTTCTCGCGGATCCGGCGCCGGTCGGTCTCGATCTTGGTCTCACCGGGACCGCGGGTGGCCATACCGCCGCCACCGCCGGCACCGGCGCCGCCCATCTGCCGGGACAGCGACTGACCCCAGCCGCGCAGTCGCGGCAGCATGTACTGCATCTGCGCGAGCGCGACCTGCGCCTTGCCCTCCCGGGACTTGGCGTGCTGGGCGAAGATGTCCAGGATCAGGGCGGTGCGGTCGACCACCTTCACCTTGACGACGTCTTCGAGGTGGATGAGCTGGCCGGGGCTGAGCTCACCGTCGCAGACGACGGTGTCGGCTCCGGTTTCGAGCACGATGTCACGCAGCTCGATCGCCTTGCCCGAGCCGATGTAGGTGGCCGGGTCCGGCTTGTCACGGCGCTGCACGACGCCGTCGAGCACCAGGGCGCCCGCGGTCTCCGCGAGAGCCGCCAGCTCGGCCAGGGAGTTCTCGGCGTCCTGCACGGTGCCGGAGGTCCAGACGCCCACCAGCACCACACGCTCCAGGCGCAGCTGCCGGTACTCGACCTCGGTGACGTCTTCGAGCTCGGTGGAGAGGCCGGCCACCCGTCGGAGCGCCGCACGGTCCGAGCGCTCGTACTGGTCGCCGTCCCGCTCCCCGTCGACTTCGTGGCTCCAGGCGACGTCCTCTTCCATCAGGGCATCGGCCCGAAGGCTCTCGGTCAGGTTCTCCGTGAAGCTCTGCGCGTCCTTGGAAGCGGAAGAAGAGGAGGTCATTGGATCCTTACGTCGCTAGAAAAGTTGGTTGCACCGATCACAACGCGTCATGCGCCCGGAAGATTCCCGAAGTGTCAGGAGGTCCCCGCCCCGGCCGCGCCGCCGGCCCGTTGCACCGGCCCGTCGATAGTGGCACGGGGCGGCCCGGGCCGTCACTCCGGTTTATTCCCGCTCCGCCAGTCGGAATGCCCGGGCATCGCCGGCGTCTTCTTCCCGTACAGCCACGCGTGGAAGAAAGCGGACAGGTCCCGCCCCGCGATCCGCGCGGCGAGGCCCGTGAAGTCGTCGGTCGTCGCGGTGGCGTCCCGGTGGTCCCGCACCCACCGCCGCTCCAGCTGCTCGAAGGCGCCCTCACCGATCTCCTGGCGCAGTGCGTACAGCACCAGTGCGCTGCCGTCGTAGACGACCGGCCTGAAGAGGCTGACCTTCTGTCCCGGTGTGGGGTTGCGGGGAGCGGCGGGCGGGCCGCCCTGTTCCCGCCACCCGTCCGACTGCGCGTACGCCTCGCGCATCCTCGCCTCCAGCGACTGCTCGGCGTGTTCCTCGGCGTACCGCGCCTCGTACCAGGAGGCGTGCCCTTCGTTCAGCCACAGGTCGGACCAGGAGCGCGGCGAGACGCTGTTGCCGAACCACTGGTGCGCCAGTTCGTGCACCATGATCGAGTCGACGTACCACTCGGGCAGTTCGGAGCGGGTGAACAGGGAGAGCTCGAAGAGCGACAGCGTCTGTGTCTCCAGCTGGAATCCCGTGTCCGCGTCGGTGACGAGCATCCCGTACGTCTCGAAGGGGTAGCGGCCGACCTGCCGCTCCATCCACTCCAGGTGCGCCGGCGTCTTCTTCAGCCACGGTTCGAGCCGCGCGCGTTCCGCGGTGGGCACGACATCGCGTACGGGCAGCCCGTGCGGCCCGGTCCTGTGCACGACGGTCGACCGGCCGACGGAGACCTGGGCGAGCTCGGTCGCCATGGGGTGGCTGGTCCGGTACGCCCAGGTGGCGCCGTCCGCCGTGTTCCCGGGGTTTCCGGGCTTCCCCACCGGCAGCCCGTTGGTGACCGCCGTCATGCCCCTGGGCACGGTGACACGGAAGGTGAAGAACGCCTTGTCGGCGGGGTGGTCGTTGCACGGGAAGACGCGGTGCGCCGCGTCGGCCTGGTTCGCCATCGCCAGGCCGTCCCGGGTGCGCACCCAGCCGCTGTCCTCGCGCCCCTTCGGGTCGGGATCGCTGGTGTGCCGGACGGTGATCCGCATCGGCCGCCCCTTGAGCACCGGCTCCGCGGGCGTGACGACCAGGTCCTCCTCCGCCGTCGCGAACGTGGCGCGCTCGCCGTTCACCTCGACCGATCCGACGGTCCCGTGTGCGAAGTCGAGATTGATCCGGCCGAGCCGCTGGGTGGCCGTCGCGTCGATCTTCGTGACGGCATCCAGTGGTTTCCTGTTGCTTCCGCGGTACGTGAAGGAGATGTCGTACGCGAGAACGTCGTATCCGGGGTTGCCCAGGTGGGGAAAGAGCGGATCGCCGATCCCGAGGGCCACGGGTGGCGCGGGGGCGGGGAGCGTCGCGGCGACGAGGGTGGCCGATGCGGCGGCCAGCAGGGCGGCACGCAGGCGCCGGGAGGTGAGCAGCATGACCTACCGCTACCAGCGCCCGCCGCGCGTGCTGTGTCCGCACACGCCGCTCCACTCGAAAGAGCGGCCCGTTCGGTCAAGCGGTGGCGGGGTGCTGGGCGCGGCTCACGTCGTACACGCCGGGCACCTCGCGCATCGCGCGCATGAGCGCGGAAAGCTTCGCGGCATCGGGGAGCCGGAGGGTGTACGTATGCCGTACGCGCTGCTCGCTCGGCGGTTCCACGGTGGCCGAGACGACCGCCGCGCCCGCGGTGGCGATGGCTTCGGTGAGATCGGCGAGGAGCCGCGGACGCCCGAAGGACTCGGCGACCAGGGTGACCCGGCAGTCGCCCGTGGCCAGCCAGCGCACGCCCACCGGTTCCCGTCCGCGCGCCCCCATCCGGGCCGCCGCGGGACACGCCTCGCGGTGCACGGTGACGACACCGCCGCGTACGGCGAAGCCGGTGACGGCGTCGGGCGGTACGGGCGTACAGCAGCCGGCGAGCCGCACGGTCGCGTCCGGGAGGTCCACGACGGCGTTCTCGGCGCTCCTGGGCAGCAGGCTGTCGGTGGCGGGTGCCTGAGGAGCGGCCTCCGGCCTGGGCTCCGGCGTCCGGCCTCCCGGGGCGGGTGGATCGTCCTGCGGATGGGCGGAGAACCAGCGGGTGATGGCGATCCGCGCGGCGGGCGTACGGGCGTGGCCGAGCCACTCGGGCGAGGGCCCCGAGCCGATGTCGTGGGCGAGGAGCAGCTGCACCGTGTCACCGTCGCGCAGCACCGTGCCGAGGGTCGCCAGCCGGCCGTTGACCCGGGCGCCGATGCAGCGGTGCGCCGCCTCGCCGTGCTGTGCGTACGCCGCGTCCACACAGCTCGCACCGGCCGGCAGCCCCAGCGTGGCGCCGTCCGGGCGGAACACGGTGATCTCCCGGTCCTGCGCGAGGTCCGCGCGCAGCGACCTCCAGAAGGTGTCGGGGTCGGGCGTGGACTCCTGCCACTCCAGCAGCCGGGAGAGCCAGCCGGGCCTGGTGGGGTCCGCGCGCTCGCCCTCGACGGCGGGCTCGGCGCCGTCGGTCGGCGCGTACGGGTTGCCCAGGGCGACGACGCCCGCCTCCGCCACCTTGTGCATCCGGTGCGTACGGATGAGGACTTCGGCCACCTCGCCGTCCGGGCGCGCGACGGCGGTGTGCAGCGACTGGTAGAGGTTGAACTTGGGCGCCGCGATGAAGTCCTTGAACTCGGAGATCACCGGTGTGAAGCAGGTGTGCAGTTCGCCCAGTACGCCGTAGCAGTCGGCGTCCTCCGTGACGAGCACCAGCAGCCGTCCGAAGTCCGTGCCGCGCAGTTCGCCGCGTTTGAGCCTGGTCCGGTGGACGGAGACGAAGTGACGGGGTCTGACGAGAACCTCGGCTGCCAGGCCGGCTTCCCGCAGCACCTTCCTGACCTCTTCCGCGATCGCCTCCAGCGGGTCCCCCGCGGCGGCGTCCGCCGCGATGAGGGCGCGCGTGTGCGCGTACTCCTCGGGGTGGAGGATCGCGAAGACCAGGTCCTCCAGTTCGGTCTTGAGGGCCTGGACGCCGAGCCGTTCGGCGAGAGGGATCAGGACGTCCCGGGTGACCTTGGCGATCCGGGCCTGCTTCTCGGGGCGCATCACGGTGAGGGTGCGCATGTTGTGCAGCCGGTCGGCGAGTTTGATCGACATGACCCGGACGTCGTTGCCGGTGGCGACGAGCATCTTGCGGAAGGTCTCGGGTTCGGCGGCGGCCCCGTAGTCGACCTTCTCCAGTTTCGTCACACCGTCGACGAGGAAACAGACCTCCTCGCCGAACTCCGCGCGGACCTGATCGAGCGTCACGTCGGTGTCTTCGACGGTGTCGTGCAGGAGCGCCGCGGTCAACGTGGTGGTCTCGGCCCCGAGTTCGGCGAGGATCAGCGTCACGGCGAGCGGATGGGTGATGTACGGCTCGCCGCTCTTGCGCATCTGTCCGCGGTGCGACGACTCGGCGAGCACATACGCCCTGTGCAGGATGGAGAGGTCGGCCTCCGGATGGTGGGCGCGGTGGGCGTCCGCGACATGGCCGATCGCGTCGGGCAGCCGGTCCCGCGACGCGGGACCGAGCAGGGCGACACGGCCGAGTCTGCGGAGGTCCAGTCTGGTGCGGCCACGCCTGCGGCCGGCGGCTCCTGGGTGGGCGGCCTCTGCACTCATGGGGGGACCTCCGGCAGCGTCGACCGGCGGTGGACGGGTGGGCCCGCGTCCCGGCCGGTGCTTGATGCTACCGAGCCCACCACGCCCCGCTGTCCCGCTCTCGCTCAGCGTGAACCGGATCACCCATTCGAGCGAAGCTCGGTGCGTCGGCCGTTTCCTGCCGGTCCTACGGGGCCGGAGCGGTCCAGTGCGGGTCGACGGTGCCCTCGGCGACGATCACGGCGGGCCCCGTCATCTCGACGGCTCCGTCGGGCCGCTCGGTGATCGTCAGACGCCCGCCGGGGAGATCGACGGTGTACGTCACGGGCTCGCCGGTGACAGCGGGATCGGCGCCGTCCCTGCGGGCCGCGGCGACGGCCACGGCGCACGCGCCCGTACCGCAGGAGCGCGTCTCGCCCGAGCCGCGCTCGTGCACGCGCATCGCGACGTGGCGCGGGCCGCGGTCGACGGCGAACTCGACGTTGACGCCCTCCGGGTAGGCGGAGGCCGGGCTGAAGGACGGGGCGGTGAACAGGTCACCGGCGTGGTCCAGGTCGTCGACGAAGGCGACGGCGTGCGGGTTGCCCATGTTCACGTTGCGGGCGGGCCATTCCCGGGCCCCCACGGAGACCGTGACGTCGCCCTCGGGGAGGAGGGCCCGGCCCATGGAGACGGTGATGTCGCCGCCGGCGTCCGCCTTGGCGATGCGCACCCGCTTGACGCCGCCGCGGGTGGCGACGGCCAGGTCGCCCTCGCCGACGAGGCCCGCGCGCCGGAGGTAGCGGGCGAAGACGCGGACTCCGTTGCCGCACATCTCGGCGATCGAGCCGTCGGCGTTGCGGTAGTCCATGAACCACTCGGCCGTCTCGGCCGTCGCCCGCGCTTCGGGGTGCTCGGCGGACCGCACGACGTGCAGCAGGCCGTCACCGCCGATACCGGCCCTGCGGTCGCACAGTTTCGCGACGAGGGACGGGGGCAGGTCGATGCTGTTGTCCGGGTCGGGGACGATCACGAAGTCGTTCTCGGTCCCGTGGCCCTTGAGGAAGGCGATCGGCGAGTTGCTCACGGCGACAATCGTACGGGGCGGGTACGACAGGCGGTCAGCGGAGGCGGGCCACGCGCCAGACGGCCAGCGCGACCAGGCCGGCGCCCACGACGACGTACAGCGCGATCACCCGCCAGTCGGGGCGCCTGCCCGAGTCCCTGGACGGCAGACCGGGCCAGGTGTGTCCCACGCGGCGGGCGGCCATCATGCCCCAGCCCGCGGCGCAGCAGCTGATCAGCAGTCCCAGCATGGCGACGACCGCTCCGCCGTCGCCGAACTCGAAGGCCAGAGGGAAGGCGAACATCAGGGAGCCCAGGGCGGCGAGTCCCACGATCGGCGCGAGCTGCCAGATCCGCAGGCGCCGCTGCGGGCGCAGCTCGACCTCGACCTCGGGCCCCGTCCCTGCCCCGGGCGCCACGTCCTGGTCGTCGGGCCCGTCGGGGCTCAAGTCGGGCCCGTCGGGGCTCAAACGGTCCGGATCTTCCTGTGCTGTGTCACGAGGGCCGGCTTCCATCGCCACGCGCCCTCCCAACTTGGACTCCACTGGCCGATCGAAGCTTGATGATGGCACGGGCCCGGGCACCGGAATGACGGGCGGAGCGTCCCGATGCCATCACGTGATCAGGCTGTAACCGCTCGTTCGACCAATGTCAGCGCCCGCCGCGGGAGTTCCGCGCGGTCCTCGGCCGCGCCGCTCAGCCAGTGCACCCGCGGATCCCGGCGGAACCACGAGTCCTGACGGCGCGCGAAGCGCTTGGTGGCGCGCACGGTCTCGGCGCGCGCCTCCTCCTCGGTGCACTCCCCCGCCAGCGCGGCCAGTACCTGCTGGTATCCCAGGGCGCGGGCGGCCGTACGCCCCTCCCGGAGTCCTCGCGCCTCCAGGGTGCGCACCTCGTCCACGAGCCCCGCCTCCCACATGCGGTCGACGCGCGCCGCGATGCGCTCGTCGAGCTCGGGGCGGCCGACGTCGACGCCGATCTGGACGGTGTCGTACACCGAGTCGGGACCCGGGAGATTGGCCGTGAACGGCTTGCCGGTGATTTCGATCACTTCGAGCGCGCGGACGATGCGTCGGCCGTTGCTCGGCAGGATCGCGCGCCCCGCGTCGGGGTCGGCGGCGGCGAGGCGCGCGTGCAGGGCGCCCGGCCCCCGCAGCTCCAGTTCCTCCTCCAGCCGGGCCCGTACCGCCGGGTCGGTGCCGGGGAATTCGAGTGCGTCGACGGCCCCTCGCACGTAGAGCCCCGAGCCGCCGACGAGGACGGGCGTACGGCCGTCGGCGAGGAGCCGGTCGATCTCCGCGCGGGCGAGCCTCTGGTACTCGGCGACGCTGGCCGCCTCGGTCACGTCCCAGATGTCGAGGAGGTGGTGCGGGATGCCGCCGCGCTCCCCGGGCGTCAGTTTGGCGGTGCCGATGTCCATCCCCCGGTAGAGCTGCATGGAGTCGGCGTTGACGACTTCCCCGCCGAAATGCTGGGCGAGGGCGACGCCCAGATCGGACTTCCCGGCTGCCGTGGGGCCGACAACGGCGATGACCCGCGGTGCGGGAGCTGCAGTTCTCACTGCCCCAGTCTCGCAAACCCCGCGGCACCTCCCCGAACGAGTTACGTGACGGCACGCGGCCGGGTTCGTTTCCTGTTGCGAGGTTCCGACCGCCGGTTTACGGACCGGTGCCCCTGGGCGACGCAATGAGACGCTCCGGACGGGCGCGGAATTTCGCCCACACGAGTAATGTATGGAGCAGATATGGGCCTTTTTTCATGGTTTAGCCGCAAGTCCAAGGATGTCGTGGAGGCGTCGCCCGAGGAGGCACGGGCCGGAGACCCGACGGCCGACACCCCGGGGGAAGCCGCGACGGAGGGGACGGAGGGCGCGGCCGGGACCGAGAAGGGCGCCGAGACTCCTGGAACCGCCGAGGGGGAGAGCGTCGAGATCCCCAAGCAGCAGTCCGCGGACGAGGCGGCGGACAATGAGGCCGGAGAGAGCGCCCATAAGTAGTCCCCCGAAGAGCGAAGGTGATCCATGGGTTTCCTGGATTCGTTGAAGGCCAAGATCGCTCCTGCGAAGGACAAGGTCTCGGATCTCGCGCAGCAGCACGAGGGCAGGATCGAGCAGGGTCTGAGCAAGGCCGCCAAGGCGGTCGACAGCAAGACCAAGGGCAAGTACAGCAGTCAGATCGAGTCGGGAACGGGCAAGGCCAAGCAGGCCCTGGACCGCATCGCGCACAAGGACGGCGGGACCGGCGGGACGAGCGGCACCGGCACCGCGCCGCCGCCTCCCCCCCCGGCTTCCTGACCATCAGTGCCCTGACAAGCGGCAACGGCGGACGGCCGCGGAGCGCACATCGCTCCGCGGCCGTCCGCCGTACTTGTGTTGCGTGGCGTTCTCGGCGGTTCCCCGGGACTCAGGACCAGGCGGCGACGAAGTAACCGACGCCGTAAGGGGCCTCCTCGTACAGCAGCCGGCCGCCGAGACCGGCGCCCTCGGCGGCGCCTGCGAGGACCTGCCAGGGCGCCCGCCCCGCCGCCTTGAGTTCGTACGCCACGTGCTCGTCCAGAGCCAGCAGGGCGGCCGTGTCGGCCGCGCCCAGCGCCCGTGCCGCTGCCGCGTCGAAGCCGTCGGCCCGTTCGTCCAGGTAGCCCGGCGCCTTGAGGGTCCGGCAGGCGCTGCCGTCACCGAGCACGAGAAGGGCGACCCGCTCCGCCCGTGCGGCCAGTTTCCGGCCCTCGTCCGCGCACCGGCCGCTCGCAAGCCGCTCCCCGACTCCGAGGCCCTCCACGGGGGCGTCCGCCCACGGCGTACGGGAGAGCAGCCAGGCGCCCACGGCGAGGGACTGCGGGAGCTCGCGTCCTGCGGCGCCCGCCCGGCCGCCCTCCGCCGTCGTACCGAGGCTCACACCGAGACCGACGCCGAGACCCCGGAAGCTGCCGGCGCTTCCCCGGGGGTACGTTCCGGTGCCGTCCTGTCCCGCGGGGTCTTCGGAGCCTGCGGGGCCTGCGGAGCCTGCGGAGCCTGCGGAGCCTGCGGGGCCGACCACGACCAGCAGGTCGGGGCGGGACACCGCGAGCACCCCGAGAGCGTCCGCGCAGGCGTCCCGTGCGGCGTCGAGTTCCCCGGCCGCCCCGGAGGCGACCTCGGGGACCAGGAGCGGCGGACAGGGGCATACGGCGGCGGCGACAAGCATGTCCGGAAGCCTAGTACCCCGGCGGAACGCCGTCCTGGGGCTCCGGGGCCTCACTGTCGTACAACAGCTCCAGCACGCTGAAGCGGCAGTGGTAGTCCCGGGAGCGGCCCTCGGTGACGGTCAGGAAGCCTTCGCCCTGCCGGTAGACCAGGCGGCGCCCCGGACGGCGGGGGTGCTCCGGCCGGTGGGTCCTCGCCCAGCTCTCCAGCCGGGCGAGAGCCTCTTCCCGGGTGCCGTCGACATGGGCCAGCACCCGGAGCGCCCACATCTTCTCCTCGCCGCTTCCCTGGTTCTCCTCGACGACCAGGCCCCACCGGCCCATGTCTCCCCCTCGGCGCGTGGACCGGCTGTCAGCCGGTCACTGGACGGAGCAGCCGCCGGTGGCCGCGGGCAGCGGCTCCGGTACGCCCACCTTCGGCAGCCCCAGCAGAACGCCCGGCCCCTGCCGCGGCTGCGCGGTGCGCTTCTCCCAGGCGTCGCCCGAGCGGGTGCGGCGTACCGCCTCGGGAGGGCCCTCGGCCAGCAGGTGGTGCGGCGCGGCGTAGGTGATCCCGACCGTCACCACGTCACCGGGGCGTACGTCCTCCTCGGGCTTCGTGAAGTGGACGAGGCGGTTGTCGGGGGCGCGGCCGGAGAGGCGGTGCGTGGCGCCGTCCTTGCGGCCCTCGCCCTCGGCGACCATGACCTCCACGGTCCTGCCGACCTGCTTCTTGTTCTCCTCCCAGGAGATCTCCTCCTGGAGCGCGACCAGGCGCATGTAGCGCTCCTGGACGACCTCCTTGGGGATCTGGTCCTCCATGGTGGCGGCCGGCGTTCCCGGGCGCTTGGAGTACTGGAAGGTGAACGCCTGCGCGAAGCGCGCCTCGCGGACCGTGTGCATGGTCTGCTCGAAGTCCTCCTCGGTCTCGCCGGGGAAGCCCACGATGATGTCGGTGGAGATGGCGGCGTGCGGCATCGCGGCGCGCACCTTCTCGATGATGCCGAGGAAGCGCTCCTGGCGGTACGAGCGGCGCATCGCCTTGAGCACCGTGTCCGAGCCGGACTGGAGCGGCATGTGCAGCTGCGGCATGACGTTCGGTGTCTCGGCCATCGCGGCGATCACGTCGTCCGTGAAGTCGCGCGGGTGCGGCGAGGTGAAACGGACGCGTTCCAGGCCCTCGATCTTCCCGCAGGCGCGCAGCAGCTTGGAGAAGGCCTCACGGTCACCGATGTCGGAGCCGTACGCGTTGACGTTCTGGCCGAGCAGGGTGATCTCGGAGACACCCTCGGCGACCAGTGCCTCGATCTCGGCGAGGATGTCGCCCGTCCTGCGGTCCTTCTCCTTGCCGCGCAGCGCCGGGACGATGCAGAAGGTGCAGGTGTTGTTGCACCCGACGGAGATGGACACCCAGGCGGCGTACGCGCTCTCGCGGCGCGTCGGGAGGGTGGACGGGAACGCCTCCAGCGACTCGGCGATCTCGACCTGCGCCTCTTCCCGGACGCGGGCGCGCTCCAGCAGCACGGGCAGCTTGCCGATGTTGTGCGTGCCGAAGACCACGTCGACCCAGGGGGCCCGCTTGACGATGGTGTCGCGGTCCTTCTGCGCGAGGCAGCCGCCGACGGCGATCTGCATGCCCGGCCGCCTCGTCTTCATCGGGGCGAGCCTGCCGAGGTTGCCGTACAGCTTGTTGTCGGCGTTCTCCCGCACCGCGCAGGTGTTGAAGACGACGACGTCGGCGTCACCGTCGGCGCCCTCCGGCGCCCGGACATATCCCGCGCCCTCCAGGAGGCCCGAGAGCCGCTCGGAGTCGTGGACGTTCATCTGGCACCCGTAAGTGCGCACCTCGTATGTCTTCTCGCTCATCTCGTACACCAGGGTACGGGGCCGGGCGCCCCCTGGTCCCCGAGGGGAGTGAACTGGCAGGATCGCGCGCATGCCCCAGGTCCTCCCCCGCATCAGCCGCCGCCGCGCCCTCCAGGGGGCCGTCGCCGCGCTCGTGGTGTCCGGGCTGCTGCTGTGGTGGCTCCTGCCGATCGGGGAGTCCTCGCCGCGCGGGAAGATCACGTTCAGTACGGGTGTGACGACCGGGGTCTACCAGCGCTACGGCGAACTCCTGGGCGAGTCCCTGGCCCGTGATCTCCCCGAGGTGGACATGCGGCTGCGGACCAGCGAGGGGTCGCAGCAGAACCTCGCACGGCTGGCGAGCGGGGAGGCCGATTTCACCATCGCCACCGCGGACGCCGTGGCGAAGTACCAGCGGGACCGGATGCCCGGCGCGAAGCGGCTGCGCAGCTGCGCGCGGCTGTACGACGACTATGTGCAGCTCGTCGTGGCGAAGGGCTCCGCGGTGCGGTCCGCGGCCGGTCTGCGCGGCATGCGGGTCGCGGTGGGGCAGAACGGCTCGGGCGTACGGCTGGTGGCGAACCGGCTGCTGGAGGCCGCCGGGCTCGACCCCGAGCGGGACGTCGTCCCGGTGTCCGCCGGCATCAACACCATGCCCCGGATGCTGGAGCAGGGCGAGATCGACGCCTTCTTCTGGTCGGGCGGCCTGCCCACCAGCGCCGTGCGGGACCTGTCGGAGCGGATGGCGGTCCGGCTCGTACCGCTGGGTGATCTCGTCGACGAGCTGCACGCGGCGGGCGGTGCCTCCCGCCACTACCGGTTCGCCGTGATGCCCGCCGACGCGTACGCCGAGGTGCAGGACGGGGTGGCCGTGCCGACGGTGGCCGTGGCCAATCTGCTGGTGACCACGGACCGTACGGACGCCGGGCTGACGGAGGAACTGACCCGCTCGGTGATAAGGAGCCGGGACCACATCGGCAACGTGGTGCACGCGGCGCAGCTGGTGGATCTGCGGACCGCGATCTACACCGATCCGCTGCGGCTGCACGAGGGCGCGCAGCGCTACTACCGGTCGGTCAAGCCGTAGCCGGGCGGGCGGTCAGGCGGTGGGGGACGTGCGGGGGACCGTCACGGTCACCCGCAGCCCGTGGGGCGTGTTCCGGGCGTACGACATGGTGCCGCCGCCGGCGAGGAGCAGGGCCCGCGAGATGGACAGGCCGAGGCCCGAGCCCTTGATGTTCTGGTGGCGGTTGCTGCGCCAGAAGCGGTCGCCGACGCGGGTCAGTTCGTCGTCGGTCAGGCCGGGACCGCCGTCCGCGACGGTGATCGTGCAGGTCTTGCCGTTCGGCGCGACCACGACCTCGACCCCCTCGCCCCGGGGTGTGAACTTCAGGGCGTTGTCGATCACCGCGTCGAGGGCGCTGGAGAGCGCGACGAGGTCGCCCCAGGCGGTGACGGCCGCCGGGCCTTCGTACGTGAGGCGTACGCCCTTGTCGTCCGCGAGGGGGCGCCAGGCGGCGACGCGCTCGGTGACCAGTTCGCCGAGGTCGGTCAGCTGGAGGTGGGCGGGGGCGTGTTCGGCCAGCGCCAGGTCCAGCAGGCTGTCCAGGACCTGTGCGAGGCGCTTGCCCTCCGTACGGACGGAGGAGATCTCTTCGTTTCCGGGCAGGTCGAGGTGGAGGAGCTCGATCCGCAGGAGCAGGGCGGCCAGTGGGTTGCGCAGCTGGTGGGAGGCGTCGGAGACGAAGGCGCGCTGCTGCTCCAGCACGTCCTCGACGTTGTCCGCCATCTCGTTGAACGACCGGGCCAGGCGCCTGAGTTCCGGCGGCCCGCTCGCGGCCGCGACGCGCGAGTTCATCAGGCCGGTCGCTATGTCGTGGGTGGCCGCGTCCAGGATGCGTACGGGCCTGAGCACCCAGCCGGTCAGCCGGAACGCGGCGCCGACCGCGACCAGCATCGCCGCGACCTCGCCCGCCGCGATCAGCACCCAGCCGTGCAGCGTCCGCGAACGCATCTGTCCCGTGGGCGAGTCGGTGACGACGACCGCGACCACGTCGCCGTCCCGGACCACCGGCGAGGCGACGAACAGCCGGCCGTTCTGCCAGGGCCAGACCTGCTCCGGATCGTGGCTGCGGCGCTTGTAGAGCGCCTCCTGGAAGGCGTCGCGGCCCTCGCCCTCCGGGGGAACGGACCAGTTCGCGGGGGCGCTCGCCATGGATGCGCCGTCGCGGTAGAAGACCCCCGCCCGGATTCCGTACACCCCGTGGTAGCTGGCGAGTTCGGTCTCCAGGGTCCTGCGCCGCTCGTCCTCGCCGCTGTCCTTGCGGGCGGTGACGAACTGGGCGAGCGCCGCGAAGCGCGCCGTGTCGTCGATCCGGTCGACGACCACCCGCTGCTGCTGCGCGGCGGCCACGCTCACCGCGAGCGGGAAGCCCAGCGCGAGGAGGATGCCCGCGAGGAGGACGATGAGCAGCGGGAGGAGGCGGGCGCGCACGCGGGGTTACGGGCCCTGTACGGCGGCCGGGACGACGAGCCGGTAGCCGACACCGCGCACGGTCTGGACGAGCGCGGGCATCCGCAGTTTGGAGCGCAGGGAGGCCACGTGCACCTCCAGGGTGCGGCCGGTCCCCTCCCAGCTCGTACGCCAGACCTCACTGATGATCTGCTCCCGGCGGAAGACCACGCCGGGGCGCTGCGCGAGGAGGGCGAGCAGGTCGAACTCCTTGCGGGTCAGCTGCACCTCGGTGCCGTCGACGCTGACGCGGCGCGTGGGCAGCTCGATGCGTACGCCGCCGAGCCGCAGGGCGGTGTCGGCGGCCGTGGCGGACACCGGCGCGTCCCCCGTCGCCTTGCGCCTGCTGACGGCGTGGATACGGGCGAGCAGCTCGCCGGTGTCGTACGGCTTCACGACGTAGTCGTCGGCGCCGAGGTTGAGGCCGTGGATGCGGGAGCGCACGTCGGCCCGTGCGGTCACCATGATCACCGGGGTGTCACCGCGCTTGCGGATCTTGCCGCAGACCTCGTAGCCGTCCTGGTCGGGCAGTCCGAGGTCGAGCAGCACGACCCCGAAGGGCTCCTTCTCGGCCGGCAGGAGCGCCTGGATCGCCTCTTCGCCGCTGCGGGCGTGGACGACCTGGAACCCGTGCCGGACGAGGATGGCGGAGAGGGCCGCCGCGACGTGGTTGTCGTCCTCGACGAGCAGCAGTCTCATGGTCGGCCCCCCTCCTCCGGTGAAATCTTCGTGAATTGGCCTCAGGGCATAAACGCCGATGCGTCACGTTCCAGTCAAGACCCTTCCCGTTACGGGCATGTTCCGTTATGGAGCCGGTATCCCCGCCCGGAGTCCCGTTCACGCGGAGTGTCCGGTTGCAGCCGGATCGTTATGCTCAATTTCAGCTCAGATGTAATGACGCTGGTCGTAGCGGCTGACTAGGGTCCTCCCAACCGAGGAGGACGGAGCAAGAAGCCGATGAGCGGAGTTTCAGTGACCAAGGCCGCCGATGACGCTGCGCCCGCAGCCGACGACCTGGTCGTGCTGAGCAACGTCAACAAGCACTTCGGCGCGCTGCATGTGCTCCAGGACATCGATCTGACCATCGCCCGTGGCGAGGTCGTGGTCGTCATCGGGCCCTCCGGGTCCGGAAAGTCCACGCTGTGCCGCACCATCAACCGTCTGGAGACGATCGACTCCGGTGCGATCACGATCGACGGAAGGCCGCTGCCCCAGGAGGGCAGGGAACTCGCCCGGCTGCGGGCCGACGTCGGCATGGTCTTCCAGTCGTTCAACCTCTTCGCGCACAAGACGGTGCTGGAGAACGTGACGCTGGGCCAGATCAAGGTCCGCAAGGCGGACAAGGCCGCGGCCGAGAAGAAGGCACGGGAGCTGCTCGACCGGGTGGGCGTCGGCTCGCAGGCGGACAAGTACCCGGCGCAGCTCTCCGGCGGTCAGCAGCAGCGTGTCGCGATCGCGCGGGCGTTGGCCATGGACCCCAAGGTCATGCTCTTCGACGAGCCCACTTCGGCGCTCGACCCCGAGATGATCAACGAGGTGCTGGAAGCCATGCAGCAGCTGGCACGCGACGGCATGACGATGGTGGTCGTCACCCACGAGATGGGCTTCGCGCGCTCGGCCGCCAACCGCGTCGTCTTCATGGCGGACGGCCGGATCGTCGAAGAGGCCACGCCCGACCAGTTCTTCAGCAATCCGCGCAGCGACCGGGCCAAGGACTTCCTGTCGAAGATCCTTCACCACTGACGATTCACGACCTACGACATAAGGGATGTTCACGATGAAGCTTCGCAAAACTGCCGCTGTCGCCATTGCTGTGCTCGCCCTGACCGCGACCGCCTGTGGCGGCGAGTCCGGGACCGCCGGTGACAAGCCGAAGGACCCGGCCGGCGGCAAGGACGCACCCAAGCTTCCGACGTACACGGTTGCCAAGGACGTCAAGATCGACTCGCCGGCCCTGAAGAAGGCCCAGAAGGCCGGCAAGATCACCTTCGGCGCCAAGAACGACCAGCCGTACCTCGGCTTCGAGGACACCGACGGCAAGCGTTCCGGCTTCGACATCGAGATCGCCAAGATGGTCGCCGCCGACCTCGGTTTCTCGCCCGACCAGATCACTTTCAAGACGGTCGACTCCGGTGTCCGCGAGACGACCATCTCGAAGGGCGACATCGACCTCTACGTCGGTACGTACACGATCAACGACGAGCGCAAGAAGCAGGTCGGCTTCGCCGGTCCGTACTTCATGGCGGGCGCCGACCTCCTGGTCCGCAAGGACGACAGCGCGATCACCGGGCCCGAGTCCCTCAAGGGCAAGAAGGTCTGCTCGATCGTCGGCTCCACGCCGCTCCAGGAGATCAAGAAGCCGAAGTACGGCGCGAAGACCGTCGAGCTCTCGAAGTACTCCGAGTGCGTGCAGCAGCTCGTCAACAGCGAGGTCGACGCGGTCACCACCGACGACGCGATCCTCAAGGGCTACGCCGCGCAGCGTCCGACGAAGCTCAAGGTGGTCGGCAAGCCGTTCACCAAGGAGCCGTACGGCATCGGCATGAGCAAGGACGACAAGGCGCTGCGCGAGGCGGTCACCAAGTCGCTGGAGACGCACATCAAGAACGGCGACTACAAGAAGGCGTACGACGCGACGCTCGGCCTGTCCGGCTCCGCGTTCACCGAGCCGCCGGCGCTCGAGCGCTACTGACAACCGCCGCCTGTCTTCGGTGGTGACTTTCCGGGCCCCGTACGCGCTTGAGGGGAGCGTACGGGGCGCGGTGTCCCCTGCCCGTCCGCTGCCGCCCACGAGGACTTCCCCGTGAATGTATTGCTCGACCACTTGCCGGAGTTCCGTGACGGTTTCATAGGAACCGTGCTGCTGACCGCCGCCAGTGCACTGCTCGCGATGGTGCTGGGCGTCGTGATGGCCGGTTTCCGCGTCTCTCCCGTACCGCCCCTGCGGTTCTTCGGCGCCGCCTGGGTCACACTCTTCCGCAACACTCCGCTGACGCTGCTGTTCCTCGTCGTCTGGTTCGTGCTGCCCGCCGTCTTCGGCAGCGGCATGAACCCGTGGGTCAAGGCCCTTCTGGCGCTCGCCTTCTACACTTCCGCGTTCGTCTGCGAGGCCGTCAGGTCCGGCATCAGTACGGTGCCGCTCGGCCAGGCCGAGGCCGCCCGTTCCCTGGGCATGTCGTTCTTCCAGACGCTGCGCATGATCGTCCTTCCGCAGGCCACCCGCACCGTGATCCCGCCGCTGAGCAGCATCTTCATCGCGCTCACCAAGAACTCGGCGATCGCGGGAGCGTTCAGCGTCACCGAGCTCTTCGGTGTGCAGAAGCTGCTGAGCGACAAGGGCTTCGCCATCGCCCCGATCTTCCTGTTCGTGGCTCTCGCCTACCTGGTCATCACCTTCACCATCAGCGGTCTCTTCCGGCTGCTCGAGCGGCGCATGGAGGTCGCACGATGAGTTCGACCGTCCTGTACGACGCCCCTGGTCCCAAGGCCCGGGTCCGCAACCGCGTCTACACCGTCGTCGGTTCCCTCGGGGTCCTCGGCCTGATCGCGTTCGCGGTCTACCGCCTCGCGGACGGCGGGCACCTGGCGCCCGAGATGTGGGACATCTTCAACTACGCCGGAGTCCGGGCCAGCATCCGCGACGGCATCCTCTCCACCCTCCAGGTGTTCGCCGTGGCGGCGGTGCTGTCACTGGTCCTCGGCGTCGTGCTGGCCGTGGCGCGGCTCTCCGACCACCGCCCGGTGAGCGCGCTGGCGACCGGCTTCATCGAGCTGTTCCGCGCCATCCCGCTGCTGATCACCATTTACGCGCTGTGGGTCCTGTTCCTGACGTACAAGGACAACCTCGGTTTCGTCGGCGAGAGTTCGGCCTTCTGGGCCCTGGTCGTCGGCCTGACGGTCTACAACGCGTGTGTCCAGGCCGAGGTGCTCCGGGCCGGCGTCAACGCCGTGCCCAAGGGGCAGGTCGAGGCGGCGTACGCGCTGGGTCTGCGCAAGTCGCAGGTCATGACGGTGCTGCTGATCCCGCAGGCCGTCCGCTCCATGCTGCCGACGATCATCAGCCAGCTCGTGGTGACCCTGAAGGACACCTCGCTCGGCTACATCATCACGTACGCGGAGCTGCTGTTCGTGGCCCGGAGACTGGCCAACAACACCATCGTCAATGACGACTATCCGTACGTCCCGGTGGTCATCGTGTTCGGAGCGATCTACGTCGCGATGTGCCTGGTGCTCTCCTCGCTCGCCACCTGGGTCGAGAAGCGCGGCCGCCGGGCCAAGACCGGCATCGCGCCGGCCGCCGCCGCCGAACCGCTGGAGGCGCCCGGGGTGCTCGACGCCGGTGGCGGGCCGCTCGGACCGCGCGGGGAAGGCGGGGCCGGAGGTACCGAAGGGCCCGACGGCAAGAAGAACTGACGAAATGTGAGGCAGCGGCCCCCGCGCCGCTGCCTCTGTCACTTGACGCAAGCACCCGCAGTGGGTTGCATACGTTCTGTGATCGTGCACCGGGTTCCACCTGCCGCTTCCCGCATGTCCGTACGGACTGGAGGGGACGCGCCGTGGACCCGGTGATCGTCGTGGGGGCCGGTCCGGTCGGGCTGGCCCTCTCCCTGGCTCTCGCAGGCCAGGGCGTGCCCTCCGTCGTGCTCGACGAGGGGGCGGGCAAGGACGAGCCCCGCACGGCCCGTACGGCCGTCCTGCGGCCGGACACCGCGGAGCTGCTCGAACGGCTCGGCTGCGCCACGGTCCGTGACGACGGGGCGCGCTGGGCCGGATGGCGGTCCCTGCGGCGCCATCAGGAGGTCAGGCAGATCGTTTTCGGCGACGACGGCGGCGGTCCGTCCTCCCCGGTGCACCTGCCCCAGCACGACCTGACGCGCGGGCTGCGGGACGCCGTCACGGCGCACGAACTGGTGCGCACCGTGCCGCACGGA
Source organism: Streptomyces sp. NPDC003016 (assembly GCF_053591455.1). Taxonomy (NCBI): domain Bacteria; kingdom Bacillati; phylum Actinomycetota; class Actinomycetes; order Kitasatosporales; family Streptomycetaceae; genus Streptomyces; species Streptomyces sp. NPDC003016. Next base: position 37,149 of record NZ_JBSFTV010000033.1, on the reverse strand, counting down.
CGTCTCGACACCATCGAGCAGGACGGCGGCGGTGTCACCGCGCACACACGCGAGCCCGGGTCCACCTCGTGGCGCGGCAGCTTCCTGGTCGGCTGCGACGGAGCGAGGTCGACGGTGCGCAAGCTCCTCGACATCCGCTTCCCGGGACGTACGTCGGTCGAGCGGCATGCCGTCGCCGCGCTGCGTACGGAACTGCCCTGGCCCAACGAGGCGTTGCTGCACCGCATGCCGCCGTGGCGGACCGGCGGGCAGGAAGTGACCGCCCGTCCGCTGCCCGGCGGTGTGTGGCGGCTCGACTGGCTGCTGCCGCCGCGCGGTGAGCTCGTCACTCCCGAGGCCCTGCTGGCGCGGGTCCGGGACACGCTGGGCGGCTGGTGCGGCGAGACACCTCCGTACGAACTCATCGACACCGGCGTGTACACCGTCCACCACCGGCTGGCCCGCAGGTGGCGGGTGGGGCGGGCGTTCCTCGCCGGGGACTCCGCCCATCTGCTCGGCGCGCTCGGTACGCAGGGCCTCGACGAGGGGCTGCGGGACATCGACAACCTGGCCTGGAAGCTGGCACAGGCCTGGCACCTGGGGGCCTCGGAGACACTGCTCGACAGCTACCAGGCCGAGCGGCGCACCGCGGTCGCCGCGCGCCTGCGCGCCGCCGACCAGGCGCTGCCGATACTGCGGGGCAGCGGGCTGCGGACGTACCTTTCCGGTACCGCGCGCGGGCACGAGACCCTGCTCACGGACGGGCACCTGGGGCGCGGGGCACTGGGAGCGCCGCCCGAGTACACGCACTCCCCGCTCACGCCCCTGCACACCGAGGCGCAGACGCTCGTCGGTACGCCCCTGGGCGGGCCGGTGGCGGACGTACGGGCGACCGCGCCCGACGGCACCACGGTGCGGCTGCGGGACCGGCTGGGGCGCGGACGGCAGCTGGTGGTGCTGGTCGCGCCGGGGACGGGTGTGTGGGACCGGCGGCACTGGATGACCGCGGGGCTGATGCCCCGGCTGGCCGCGGCCGTGACGGCTCTGCCGGTACGCGCGGAGCTGCTGGTCGCGGAAAGCTATCTGGGGGCGACCGCGCACACCGTGCTGCTGGTACGGCCCGACGGGCATCTGGTCGCGGCGTTCCACGGAGTGCGGCCCGCGGAGCTGTACGCGGCCGCGGACGCGGCGCGCGGGGGCGCACCGGCGGCGTCGCAGGCCGGGCCGGGGCCGCAGCGTTCCGGGGAGGCCGAGGGTCCCGGGAAGTCCGGGCGCTCCGGCTCCGAGAAGACCACGCACGCCAGCCGGACCGGTCAGGCCGGTCAGGCCGACCGGACCGACCGGACCGCGGACATCAATTGACCGTCACCGGTGTGCGTGGTCTACTCCGGAACGTGACCGACACCGACGTGCGCCTGTGGCGGAGGGTCCATATGGACCTCGTCCGCTACGCGGGCTGCGTGTGTTCTCCGTCCTGCTGATTCGCCCCTTCTCTCCTCGCGCTGTGCCGTGCTGTGGTTCCGGCCGCGCGTTCCCGCGAACTTCTTCAGGACGGTCCCCGTGTCTCTTTCCGTACGTTCCTCAGGCGCGCCCGAAAGCGTTCCCCGGAACACGGCGTCTTCGCCCTCTTCCTCGGAACTGCTCGCATTCGTGCGCCGTACCGCCGCCGACGCTTCCCTGGTGGCTTCCCTTCCGCTCGATCCCGAAGGCCGTACCTGGGTACGGCTCGACGGGCCCGGGGGCAGCGAGGCCTGGCTGATCGGCTGGCCGCCCGGCACCGGCACCGGCTGGCACGACCACGGCGGCTCATACGGCGCCTTCGCCACCGCGGCGGGCACGCTGCGGGAGGAGTCGCTCGCGGCCCGCATCCCGACGGAGGGCTGGAAAACGCTCGAACTCGCCGACGGGATCGACCGGGAGCGGCGGCTGACGGCAGGTCGCGGACGGGCCTTCGGCGCACACCATGTGCACCAGGTGCTGAACGAGTCGGTGGACGAGCACGCCGTCTCGGTGCACGCGTACTACCCGCCGCTGCCGATGATGCGGCGCTACAGCCGTACGGGAGCGGTGTTGCGTCTGGAGCAGGTCGAGCGCCCTGAGGAGTGGCAGTGAGCAGCGGACGTACCGGCATCGACGAACTGCTGGAGCGGGTGCGCGAAGGGCTCGACCGGGTCGGGCCGCAGGAGGCGTACGACGCCGCCGCGGCCGGTGCGCTGCTGGTGGACATCCGGTACGCCGCGCTGCGCGAGCGGGACGGGCTGATTCCCGGGGCGCTGGTCGTCGAGCGCAACGAACTGGAGTGGCGGCTCGATCCGCAGGGCAGCCACCGGGCTCCGGAGGCCACCGGCCATGATCTGCGGGTGGTGGTGATCTGCAACGAGGGGTACGCGTCGAGTCTGGCGGCCGCCTCGCTGCGGCAGTTGGGGCTGCACCGGGCGACGGACCTCGTCGGCGGGTTCCAGGCGTGGCGCGCGGCGGGGCTGCCCGTCGCCACGTGAGGAGGCCGCAACGTGAGGAGAGCGCGGTAAGGGGCGCCCTTCCTGGGGGACGCCCCTTACCGCGTTGCTGTGTTCACTGCCCGGCTGTGTTCGCTGCCGGCCACACTGTCGTTGCCGAAGCGGGCCGGCGTGCCGCTGGTGACGTCCGGGCCCCAGGTGCGGGCGAGCCCCGCAGAGGTGACCCCCTGCGGGGTGTACTTGGCGAGGCCGACGCGGACCGTCGTCCTGACGATCTCGGTGGCTGCCGTGACGGCCTCGGTGCGGCGGACCGGATCGGTGGCGGCCGTGGGGACGCCGGGCCCCGGGAGGCGATCACCCAGGTGGCTCGGGTTCCCTCGCGGGCCTGCTCGCGGGCCGCGGCGCCGAGGGTCGGCTGGACGAAGAGGACAGTGCAGGTCATGCCGGTGAGGAGGGCGATCGGGGTGACCGCCGCGGCCCTCCGGGTGGCCTTGCCGCGCACGTGGGCGAGGGCGAGGCCGCCCCCGGGCCCGGCCGGGCGGAGCGGTCCCGCGAGGAGCACGCCCGCTGCCCGTACGAGGACAGGGCCCAGCCGGGAGACCGCGCCTGCCGGCACCACGACGGCCAGGAACGTCACGGGAGGCGACGCGGGCCCGGTGCGCAGGGTGCTCAGGACCGGCGATCATGGCGGCCCCGCCGGCGAGCGGTGCGAGGCCGGCGACAGCACGGCCCCGGGCGGACCCGGCGCTCTCGACCGCCGCCTCCGTCATGGCTTGGGCGGGACGGATGCGGGTGATCCGGCGGCCGGAGATCCGGGCAGCGGCCCAGGCACCGAACAGTGTCGCGCCGGCTGCCGCGAACACCGGGAAGACACTGACGGCGCGCTCCAAACCACCCGAGGTCCGTGTCCGCGCTGTCGCGCTGGGCCTGCTCGAAGAGTCCGAGGCCGGCGGCGTACGCATGGGGGGCAACTCGTCCATGACGAGGCGCGTTTCGGGGGTCCGGCGGGTGCGGCGGGGAAAACGCCGGTCCACGGGCACCGCCCGCCACCGGCGTTCGCGGCGCGTGCTCTCCCTCCCGGTCTCCTCGACGAAGCCGTACCTGGCGAGCTCACGGAGGTGGTAGCTGGTGGCGCCGGTGTTCAGGCCGAGGGCGCGGGCGAGGATCGCCGAGGTGGCGGGGCCCTGGAGGGAGAGGTGCTGAAGGATCTACCGGCGGCGCGGCTGCGCCAGTGCCTTGAGGGCGGCGAGATCGTCGATCTCGGTACCGCCGGGGTCCTGCGCCATGCCCACACACTCTCCTGCTCTCCTGTGCGCACATGGGGGTGCACTGGAGCGGACCTGCGTCTTCGACCAGGGGTTGCCCCTACCCGCGGGGCCGCGGAGCCGGTGCCCGGAGGCGCCCGGTCCGGGCCGGCCCGTCACGGTGTGCCGCCCGGTCTAGAGCGGGTCGTAGCCCAGGTCGTCGTCCGTGGCCTCGCCTTCTTCCTCCAGGGCGCGTCTGACCACCCGCAGGGCCATGCCCTCGGGGTAGCCCTTACGGGCCAGCATGCCGGCGAGGCGGCGCAGTCGGCGGTCGCGCTCCAGGCCCCGGGTCGAGCGGAGTTTGCGGGCCACGAGCTCGCGGGCCCTCTCCTCCTCCTGGTCGGAGTCGAGCTGCCCCACCGCGTCGTCGATCAGAGTGGGGTCCACGCCCTTGTTCCGCAGCTCCCGCGCGAGCGCCCGCCGGGCGAGGCCCCGGCCGTGGTGGCGGGACTCCACCCAGGCGTCCGCGAAGGCCGCGTCGTCGATGAGACCGACCTCCTCGAAACGGGACAGCACCTCGTCCGACACCTCGTCCGGGATGCCCCGCTTGTGGAGCGCGTCCGCGAGCTGTTTGCGGGTGCGCGCGGTCCCGGTGAGCAGCCGCAGGCAGATGGCCCGCGCCTGCTCACCGGGATCCTGGGGCGGCAACCCCTTGTCGGCCCTCGGCGGGTCGGGGCTGCCGCTGTCCTCGGCGTCCATACCTTCGCTTGCGCTTCCCGGCCAGTCCGTCCTCCGGGTCACGGTCTAGCTCTTGGCTGCCGCGGGCTTGGCCGTCTTGGCCTTGGCCGCCGGAGCCGCTACCGGCTTCGCACCGTCGGCCGCGGCCGGGGTGCCGACAGCCGCGTCCGCGCCGGGCTCTGCCCCCGGAACCACCGGCTTGACGCCGACGCCCAGCTTTTCCTTGATCTTCTTCTCGATCTCGTCGGCGAGATCGGGGTTGTCCTTCAGGAAGTTACGGGCGTTCTCCTTGCCCTGGCCGAGCTGGTCGCCCTCGTACGTGTACCAGGCACCCGCCTTGCGGACGAAGCCGTGCTCGACACCCATGTCGATCAGACCGCCCTCGCGGCTGATGCCCTGCCCGTAGAGGATGTCGAACTCCGCCTGCTTGAACGGCGGCGCGACCTTGTTCTTGACGACCTTGACGCGGGTGCGGTTGCCGACCGCGTCCGTGCCGTCCTTGAGGGTCTCGATGCGGCGGATGTCGAGCCGTACCGAGGCGTAGAACTTCAGCGCCCGGCCACCGGTCGTGGTCTCCGGCGAGCCGAACATCACACCGATCTTCTCGCGGAGCTGGTTGATGAAGATCGCCGTGGTCCCGGACTGGTGCAGCGCACCCGTGATCTTGCGCAGCGCCTGGCTCATCAGCCGGGCCTGGAGACCGACGTGCGAGTCGCCCATCTCACCCTCGATCTCCGCTCGCGGCACCAGGGCCGCGACGGAGTCGATGACGATGAGGTCGATGGCACCCGAGCGGACCAGCATGTCCACGATCTCGAGCGCCTGCTCGCCGGTGTCCGGCTGGGAGAGGATCAGGTTGTCCGTGTCGACGCCGAGCGCCTTGGCGTATTCGGGGTCGAGCGCGTGCTCGGCGTCCACGAAGGCGACGGTGCCGCCGGCCTTCTGCGCGTTGGCCACGGCGTGCAGCGTCAGCGTCGTCTTACCGGAGGATTCCGGTCCGTACACCTCCACCACACGGCCGCGCGGCAGCCCGCCGACGCCGAGCGCGATGTCCAGCGCGGTCGAGCCGGTGGAGATCACTTCGATGGGGTCGTTCGGCCGGTCGCCGAGACGCATCACCGCGCCCTTGCCGAATTGCCGTTCAATCTGTGCGAGCGCGGCGTCGAGCGCCTTCTCGCGGTCGGTGCCTGCCATGGGTTCCACCCGATTTGCTTGTGTCGATCGCTTCACGTCAAAGACGCTATCTCCTGCCACTGACAACGCGTCCCGACGCCGTCCTGACCTGTGGATAACCGTGGGCAGCCCTTGCAGCTTCACGGCCCGGATCCCATGAGAATGGATGTTCGATTTCAGTGTCAAGCACACCACGCCGACCGTCCCGGGGCCCTCTGCCCGCCCATCCCTCGGGTCATGGCCCTCCCCCAGCACACCGTGCCGCTCGGCGTCGCGGCCGGTGTCGCCCTGGTCACCGTCGTCGTCACCCTGGTGCGTGACCGGGACGCGTTCGAGTCGCCGGGCCGCCTCCTGCTCGGCTGGGCGCTCACCGTCGCCGCCCAGGGGCACCTCGCCGCCGGCGTCACTCTCGCCGTCGTCACCCTGCTGTCCACGGTGTACGTCGAGCAGGCGGTGACCCGGGGCGAGCGGCACGTCGACGATCCCGCGACCTTCCTGATGGCCGGCTGGTTCGTCGGCGTCATCGCGATCGGCCAGGCGCACCGTACGCACCGCGCCTACCTCCGCGAGGTCGAGCAGCGGATCCGCGCCGCCGAGCGCGAGAAGGACGTACGGGCACGGCAGTCCGCCACCGGCGGAACGGCTGCGCATCGCCCGTGAACTGCACGACGCCCTCGGACACCACATCTCGCTGATCCACGTCCAGGCGGGCGCCGCCCTGCACCGCCACTCCGAGCGGCCGCGCGGTCCCGAGGAGCTGGTGCCCGCCCTGGAGGCGGTCAGGAACAGCAGCAAGGACGCGCTGCGCGAGCTGCGCCACACTCGGCGTACTGCGCCAGGTCGACGGCGGGGAGGGCGGAGCCGGCGGCGAGGGCGCGCCGGTCGCGCCGACCGCCGGCATCGAGCGGATCGGGGAACTGACGGCCCGCGCGCGGGCCGCGTGCTCGGGCGTCGCGCGTGGTGGCTGCCGGCCCGGCTGCGCAGGGCGCTGCCACGGGTGCGGCTGGAGCGCCGCTACACAGCACCGACGGCTCCTGCGCGAACGGAACCGGGACCACCGGGACCGGGACGGGGCCCCGGAGCGGCGGTCAGGCGTCGTCGTCCGAGGACGGCGGCGCCTGGCCCTTGCGGGGCTGTTCCCGGGCCCCTTCGCGGGACTCCTGGTGCAGTGTCCGCCGCAGGCGCACGAGAGCCGAGGTGCCCCGGCGCCGCTGGTGCCCGCCGTGCACGCGCGGGTCGTCCGTCACGGCGTACCGCTTCACATACGCGCCCAGGAACGCCTGCAGTGTCGCGATCGCCGGAATCGCGATCAGCGCGCCGACGGCCCCCATCAGCGCCGTGCCGGCGACGACCGAGCCGAAGGCGACCGCCGGGTGGATGGCGACGGTCTTCGCGGTCAGCTTGGGCTGCAGGACGTAGTTCTCGAACTGCTGGTAGACGACGACGAATCCGAGCACCCACAGGGCGTACCAGGGGTTGACGGTGAAGGCGATCAGCATCGGCAGCGCGCCCGCCAGGTACGTACCGATCGTCGGGATGAACTGTGACACCAGTCCGACCCACACCGCGAGCGCGGGCGCGTACGGCACGTCGAGGATCCACAGCAGGATGTAGTGCGCGACCCCGGAGATGAGCGCCATCAGACCGCGCGAGTAGATGTAGCCGCCGGTCTTGTCGACGGCGATCTCCCAGGCGCGCAGCACCTCGGTCTGGCGGGCCGGCGGCAGTACGGAGCACAGGGCGCGGCGCAGCCGTGGTCCGTCGGCCGCGAAGTAGAAGGAGAACAGGAAGATCGTCAGGAACTGGAACAGCCCGCCGAGCACGGTCGCCGACACGTCCAGGACGCCGGTAGCGCTGTTCTGCACGTACCTCCGCAGCCAGTCGGAGTTCAGGAGGCTGTCCTGGACCTCGACCCGGGAGAGCTCCGTGCGGAAGGTCTGGTTGATCCAGTTGATCACCTGGTCGAGGTACTTGGGGAAGTCCTCGACCATCTCGACGATCTGGCCGGCCAGTATCGAGCCGAGCAGCACGACGAAGCCGATGCCGACGGCGAGCACTGCCATGAAGACCAGGAAGGTGGCGAGGCCGCGGCGCATGCCGTGGGCCGCCATCCGGCCGACGGCGGGCTCGATCGCGAGCGCCACGAAGAAGGCGATCAGGATGTTGATCAGCAACCCGACGAGCTGGTGGAACGCCCAGTCGCCGAGCTGGAAGCAGGCGTAGAGGGCGAGCGCGAGCACCATGGCGCGCGGCAGCCACCGGGGCATGCGGGCCGGACCGCTGTCCGCTCCGGAGGGCGCGGGCGGTGGCGATGGTGCGGGTGCGGGCGGTGGTGCGGTCAGCGGGTCTTCGTGCCCGGCGGGCTCGTCAGTGGGTGCCACGGGCCCAGTCTGGCCCATGCCTGTGACACTCCGTCGCTCCCCCTGCCCTCAGCGCTTGTCCGGGGGGACGTCCATCGCGGCGCAGACACCGCGCCAGACGGTCTTCGCGTCCCATCCGGCCGCCAGCGCCTGGTGCACCGTACGGCCGCCGAGCTCGGCCATCACGTGGTCGCGGGCGAACGAATCGGCGTACGCCTCGCCGAAGTGGTCCGCCATCCGCTCCCAGAAAATCGTCAACCGCATGACTCCAGTATCGCGCCCCTGAGAGTGCAGCCCTGTCCGGAGAGCTTGCCGACAGCGCTTTCCGCCCTACGGTCGTTCCATGGCTGGATCCGGAGCATCTCCCCTCGCGCGCGCCGAGCACTTCGCCTGGCTGACGGCCCGTGTGCTCGAACAGCGGCGGTTCGCCCACCACTTCCTGGGCGGCGGCGCCGATGCGGTCGAAACGGCGCTCGCCCCGTACCAGGGCGAGGACGGCGGTTACGGCCATGCCCTGGAACCCGATCTGCGCGGTCCCGTGAGCCAGCCGTTGCACACCGCTCACGCGCTGCGTGTCCTGGACTCCATCGGCCGGTGCGAGGGCCCCCGGGTGGAGCGGATGTGCCGCTATCTGTCCGGGGTGTCGACGAGGGAGGGGGCGCTGCCCGCCGTGCATCCTTCGCTGCGCGGTTATCCGGCCGCGCCGTTCGTCCCGGTCGTCGACGATCCTCCGGGCGATCTGCTCGCGACGGGTCCCGTGGTGGGGCTGCTGCACCGCAACGAGGTGTGGCACGCGTGGCTCTTCAGGGCCACCGATTTCTGCTGGGCCGCGATCGAGGCGCTGGAAGAGACCCACCCCTACGAGATCCAGGCCGCGGTCGCCTTCCTGGACGGCGTGCCCGACCGGACGCGGGCCGGGGCCGCCGCGGACCGGCTCGGCCGTCTCGTGCGCGATCGGCGGCTCGTGGTACTGGATCCGGCGCGGGCCGGGGAGCAGCCGGTCGCGGCGGGGTACGCCCCGGGCGAGCACCACTTCCCGTACGACTACGCCCGTACACCGGGATCGCTCGCCCGGGGCTGGTTCACCGACGAGGAGATGAGCCGCTCGTTGGACTTCCTCGCGGCCGAGCAGCGGGAGGACGGGGGGTGGCCGGTCCGCTGGCGGGAGTGGGCGCCGGGGGCCGTGCTGGAGTCGCGCCCGATCGTGACGATCGACGCGCTGCTGACGCTACGGGCGTACGGACGCGCCGTCGGCTGACCCCGGCGAGGCGGCGTCCCGCAGCAGCAGGGCGGCGAGGGCGGGGCGATGCCGCGCGAGGAGGCCAGGTCGATGCCGGTCCGCGCGGCGGTCTTCGCGAGCCGGTTGTCGACGGTGCCGGGGTGCAGGCCGAGCACGGCCGCGGTGGCACGGCGGTCCTGCCGCTGCCCGAGGAACGTGCGGAGGGCGTCGAGGAGTTCCGGGCGGTCCTCGACCGGGTCGAGCAGTGCGGCGATCTTGTGGCTGCTCTCGCTGCGGCGCGAGGGATGGAATCCGGGCAGCGCTCCGAGCAGTACGTCGTCGAGCCTGTGCACCCCGGGCCCGGGCGGCAGGCCGCACGCGCGCGTGGCGCGCAGGATCCGGGTGGCGGTACGGACCGCTTCCGGCACGCGCCCCGGTCCTGCGGCCGCGACGGCGGCGATCCGCACCTCGGTGCCGCACGCCGTGCCGGCGAGGTGCGCGAGGTCCTCGGGCGGCTCGCAGTCGAGCGGTACGACGGCGCCTCCGGAATCGGCGTCGAGGAGGGCCAGGACCTCCGTACCGAAGGCCCGGTCCCGGACGGTCTGTACGCGATGTCTGCGGCGGCGCGTCGCCACCGGGCTCTCGGGGCGGCCGGCGCCAGGTCGGTGGCGAGCACCGGTGCGGGTCCTTCGAGCCGGAGTCCGCCGAGGACCACACGGCCGGGCGGAAGTACGCCGTCGAGCAGGCCCCGCACCAGGGAACGGCGTTCCTCGCGCTCTTCCGCGTCGAGCGCGGAGCGTTCGTCGAGGTGGGTCTCGGTGACGGCTCCGACGGTGCCGTGACGGGACCGGAGCAGCAGGGCCCCGAGCTCGACGAGGGCCGCTTCGTCACCGGGCCCGGCGGCTTCCCGCATCGCCTGCCGCAGGACGCGTACGTCCCGAGGGCGTGACTGCGCAGCAGGAGACGCAGCGGCACGCCCTCCTCGGCGCGCTGGGCGGCGCGCTCGCGGAACAGCCGGTGGCCGTCGGGACCGAGGCGCGGTTCCGTGACGCTGCGCGGGAACAGACGCACGCCGTGACGGGCGGTCGCGGCGACCTCCAGGTCCTTGACGTCGTTCGGAAGCTCGGCGTACCCGGGAAACTCCTCGAAGGAGTCGCGGGCCATGCGCCGGGCCAGCTCGTTGGCCCTGGGTTCGTCGGCCGCGGGCCTTCCAGAGCGCTGTCCAGGCCGGCGCCCGCGCTCTTGGCGAGGTGCCGTACAGCGCCGGGTGTCAGCCGGCGACCGCCCGTACACCCGCCGTGACGGCCACCGCGACCCCGACCACGACGAGGAAGGGGGCGCGCAGCACAAGCGCGAGCGCCGCCGCCGCGAGCCCGGCGCCCCTCGCGTCCAGCATCAGTTGCTGACCGGTGCCGAAGGTCTGCTGGGCGGTGAGCGCGGCGAGCAGGGCCACCGGCAGGAGAGCGGCCAGACGCTTCACCAGCGGGCGCTCCAGGGCCCCTGCCGGCACCAGCAGGCCGAGCAGTTTGACGAGGTAGCAGCCGACGGCGGTGGCGCCGATCGCGATCCAGACGCTCATCGCCCCGCCTCCTTCGCGGTACGGCGTGCCCTGCGGCCCCGGACGCAGAGCACGGCGGGCGCGGCGAGCGCGGCCACGAGCACCGGCACCCCCGCCGGCAGCACCGGCAGGAACCCGAGGGCCAGAAGCACCGCGAGTCCCGCGACGGCCCGCTCCATGCCGGTACGGATCATGGGCGCCAGCAGCGCGAGGAAGACGGCGGGGCCCGCGGCGTCCAGGCCCCACGCGCCGGTGTCGCTGATGGCCTCCGCGCCCAGCGCCCCGATCAGGGTGGTGAGGTTCCACAGGACGTACAGGGTCAGTCCCGTGACAGTGAAGCCGAGCCGGGCGCTGCGACGCGAGGGCTGCGCGAGCGTCACCGCCGTCGTCTCGTCGATCACCCAGTGCGCGGCGAAGGGACGTACGGAACGCGGGAGCGCCAGCAGCTGGGACAGCCGCAGCCCGTAGAAGGCATTGCGTACGCCCAGGAAGAAGGCCCCCGCGGCGGCGGTGAACGGATTGCCGCCCGCCGCGAGCGCCCCGACGAGCGCGAACTGCGAGGCTCCGGTGAACACGAGGAGGCTGAGCGCGCACGTCTGGAGGAGGCTGAGGCCCGACCCCGCGGAGGTCACGCCGAAGGCGAAACCGGAGAGTCCGACGGCGACGCCCACGCCGAGCGCGTCACGGACAACGGCGTTGTCCGGTTTGGCCGCGGGTGGTTCTGTACGTATCGCTGAGGATGCTGTCTCTTCTGCCACGCCCGGAACACTACGACGGGCGGCCGGGGCCGGTCTTGTACGTTCTTGCGCGCTCCCGCTGGTAGGCACCGGGCGGCACCCCGACGATCCGGGTGAAGTGGCGGTTCAGATGCGGCTGGTCGCTGAACCCGACCGTGGCGGCGGCCTCCCCGGGCGCCGTCCCGGCCTCCAGGAGCCGCCGGGCGGTGCGCACGCGCGCGTTGGTGAGCCAGGTGTGCGGCGGCATGCCGTACGCCGATTTGAACGCGCGCAGGAGCGCGAACGGACCGGTCCCGAGTTCGTGCGCCAGCTGTTCCAGGGAGGGCGGCTCGGCCATGCGCTCCTCCAGGAGGCTCTTCGCGAGGGCCGCCGTGCGGGCGCCGGCCGCGTTCGGCGCGCGTGCGGGAAGGCTCTGGCCGTGGCGGCGCAGCAGCCTGGCCACCGCGATACGGAGCACGCTGTCGGCGGCGAGCGCGTTGCCCTCCTCGGCCGCCCGGTGGACCGCGCGGATGAGCCGCGCGGTGTCGGCGTCCTCGACGACGGTCTCCGCGAAACCAGCCGTTCCCCGCAGGCTCGTCGTCTCGTCGGCGATGCCGGCGACCACCTGCGCCGAGGGGTACAAGGTGGCGTACGACCAGCCCTCGGGCACACCGGCGCGGGCGGAGTGCGGCACCTCCGAGTTGATCATGACGACGGTGCCGGGACGGGCCTTGATCGTGCCCTGCGGCATGACCACGTCCTCGACCCCGCGGAAGACCGCCCCGAAGACGAACCCCTCATGGCTGTGGCGCGAGAAGGAGTGGCGCACATAGCGGGCCCGCAGCAGGTCGAGACCGGGCACACCGGGGTAGTGCCAGTGCCGCGCCCACTCCTCCTTCCGGCCAGCCGTCTCCCGGGTCCGCCCCCTCTCCCGTGTCTGCCCCGCCTCCTCGATCTCTCCCGACTCCCTGGCCTCCTCCGCGTCTTGGACCTCGCAAGCCTTTCGCTCCTCCGTCGCCATAAAGTCATTCTGCGCCCCTCCCACACGCCGCTGACCTGCATATCCACGTCCTGGACACCCGTTGTCAGTGGTCGGGTGCACGATGGTGGGCATGGCCAGGACTGCGCTCGACTCCTTCTCCCCCGCGACCCGCGGCTGGTTCACGGGTGCCTTCAGCGCGCCCACCGCGGCGCAGGAAGGCGCCTGGCAGGCCATCTCCGAGGGGTCCGACGTCCTGGTCGTGGCCCCGACCGGCTCCGGAAAAACCCTGGCCGCCTTTCTCGCCGCCCTCGACGACCTGGCGTCCAAGCCCCCGCCCGCGGACCCCAGGCAGCGCTGCCGCGTGCTGTACGTATCACCGCTCAAGGCCCTCGCGGTCGACGTCGAGCGCAACCTCCGCAGCCCGCTCACCGGAATCCGGCAGGAGTCCGTACGCCTCGGGCTGGCCGAACCGGACGTGCGCGTCGGCATCCGCTCCGGCGACACCCCTGCCGCCGAGCGGCGGTCGCTGGCGACCAAGCCGCCGGACATCCTCATCACCACGCCCGAGTCGCTGTTCCTGATGCTCACGTCCGCCGCGCGTGACGCCCTGGCCGGCATCGAGACGGTGATCCTGGACGAGGTGCACGCCGTCGCGGGGACCAAGCGCGGCGCGCATCTCGCCGTATCCCTGGAGCGGCTGGACGAGCTGCTGCCGCGGCCCGCCCGCCGGATCGGCCTGTCGGCGACGGTCCGGCCGGTGGACGAGGTCGCCCGCTTCCTCTCCCCCCGACGCCGGGCCGCGATCGTCCAGCCGCCCTCGGACAAGGAGTTCGACCTGTCGGTGGTCGTCCCCGTGGAAGATCTGGGCGAGCTGGGCGGCGCCCCGGCCAAGGAGGGGGACGACGCGGGCGACAAGCCGTCGATCTGGCCCCATGTGGAGGAGCGCATCGCCGATCTCGTCCAGGCCCACCGCTCGACGATCGTCTTCGTGAACTCCCGCCGCCTCGCCGAGCGCCTGTGCAACCGGCTCAACGAGATCGCGTACGAACGGGCCACCGGTGAACCTCTGCCGGAGCACCATTCCCCCGCCGAGCTCATGGCCGAGTCCGGCGCCGCCAGGGGCGCTCCGCCCCTGCTCGCCCGCGCCCACCACGGCTCGGTCTCCAAGGAACAGCGCGCCCAGGTCGAGGAGGACCTCAAGGCGGGCCGGCTGCCCGCAGTCGTCGCCACCTCCAGCCTGGAGCTCGGCATCGACATGGGGGCGGTGGATCTGGTCGTCCAGGTCGAGTCACCGCCGTCCGTCGCCTCGGGCCTCCAGCGCGTCGGCCGCGCGGGGCACCAGGTCGGCGCGGTCTCCACCGGCGTCGTCTTCCCGAAGTACCGGGGCGACCTGGTCCAGTCGGCCGTCGTCACCGAGCGGATGCGCAGCGGTGCCATCGAGGCCCTGCGCGTCCCCGCCAACCCGCTCGACGTCCTGGCGCAGCAGCTCGTCGCCATGGTCGCCCTCGACACCTGGCAGGCCGACGATTTGCTCACCGTCGTCCGCCGCGCGGCCCCTTTCGCCTCCCTCCCCGAGTCCGCCTTCACGGCGGTCCTCGACATGCTCGCGGGCCGCTACCCGTCCGACGCCTTCGCCGAACTCCGTCCCCGCGTCGTCTGGGACCGCATCGCCGGTACGGTCACGGGCCGCCCCGGCGCGCAGCGCCTCGCCGTCACCTCCGGCGGCACCATCCCCGACCGCGGTCTCTTCGGCGTCTTCCTGGCCGGAGCCGACCCCAAGAGGGGCGGCGGCCGCGTCGGCGAGCTCGACGAGGAGATGGTCTACGAATCCCGGGTGGGCGATGTCTTCACCCTCGGCACCACCTCGTGGCGCATCGAGGACATCACGCGCGACCGCGTGCTGGTCTCCCCCGCCCCCGGTGTCCCGGGCCGGCTGCCCTTCTGGAAGGGCGACCAGCTGGGCCGCCCCCTCGAACTGGGCCGTGCGCTCGGCGCGTTCCTCCGTGAGGTCGGCGCGCTCACCCCCGAGGCGGCCCGGCTGCGCCTGGCCGCCGCCGGACTCGACGACTGGGCCGCCGACAACGTCCTGTCCTACCTCGACGAGCAGCGCCGTGCCGCCGGTCATGTCCCGGACGACCGCACCATCGTCGTGGAGCGGTTCCGTGACGAGCTGGGCGACTGGCGCGTCGTCATCCACTCCCCTTTCGGCGCCCAGGTGCACGCCCCCTGGGCACTGGCGCTCGGCACCCGCCTGACCGAGCGGTACGGCATGGACGCCCAGGTCATGCACGCCGACGACGGCATCGTGCTGCGCCTGCCCGACGCGGATCTGATGGGCCTCGACCTCCTCGACGACGAACCGTCCCGGCAGAGCACGGCGTTCGACAGCGACCAGGCCCCGTTGGGCGCCGCGGACGTCGTCTTCGACAAAGGCGAGGTCAACCAGGTGGTCACCGACCAGGTCGGCGGCTCCGCGCTCTTCGCCGCCCGCTTCCGCGAGTGCGCCGCCCGCGCCCTGCTGCTGCCGCGCCGCAGCCCCGGCAAGCGCACACCGTTGTGGCAGCAGCGCCAGCGCGCCTCCCAGCTGCTCCAGGTCGCCTCGGAGTTCGGCTCGTTCCCGATCGTCCTGGAAGCCGTGCGGGAGTGCCTCCAGGACGTCTTCGACGTGCCGGGCCTCACCGAGCTCATGGGGGACATCGAATCCCGCCGCGTCCGGCTCGTCGAAGTCACCACCCCCGAGCCGTCCCCCTTCGCCCGCTCCCTCCTCTTCGGTTACGTCGCCCAGTTCCTGTACGAGGGCGACTCGCCCCTCGCCGAGCGGCGCGCCGCCGCGCTCTCCCTGGACTCCCGGCTCCTGGCCGAGCTGCTCGGCCAGGCGGAGCTGCGCGAGCTCCTCGACCCAGGCGTCCTGACCGAGTTGGAGCAGGAGCTTCAGTGGCTCACCGAAGACCGCCGTGTCAAGGACATCGAGGGCGTCGCCGACGCACTGCGGGTCCTGGGCCCGCTCACCGACCCGGAGCTGGCGGCACGCGGCGCCGAACCCGGGTGGGCCGAAGACCTTTCGGCCGCCCGCCGGGCCATCCGCGTCCGTATCGCGGGGGCAGGCCACTGGGCGGCCGTCGAAGACGCGGGGCGGCTGCGCGACGCGCTGGGCACCGCGCTCCCCGTCGGCGTACCGGAGGCGTTCACCGAGCCGGTCAAGGACCCGCTCGGTGATCTGCTGGCCCGTTTCGCCCGCACCCACGGTCCCTTCACCTCAGCCACGGCCGCCGCACGCTTCGGACTGGGCGCGGCGGTGACGGACGGGGCCCTGCAACGCCTCGCCGCGGACGGCCGGGTCGTACAGGGCGAGTTCCACCCGGCCGGAATCGGCCAGGAGTGGTGCGACGCGACGGTGCTGCGTCGCCTGAGACGCCGGTCCCTCGCCGCCCTGCGCCAGGAGCTGGAGCCGGTTCCGCCCGCCGCGCTCGCCACGTTCCTTCCCCAGTGGCAGCACCTGGGCAGCAGCAGCCTGCGCGGCATCGACGGACTGGTGCGCGCCGTCGAGCAGGTGCAGGGCGCCTCCGTTCCCGCCTCCGCGCTCGAGAAGCTCGTCCTGCCGTCCCGCGTAGCGGGCTACTCGCCCGCCATGCTCGACGAACTCACCACCACCGGCGAGGTCCTGTGGGCCGGATCGGGCGCCCTGCCCGGAAAGGACGGCTGGGTATCCCTCTATCTCGCCGACGCGGCCCCCCTGCTCCTCCCCCGGCCGCTCCCCCTCGACCTCACAGCGCTCCACGAGTCCGTCCTCACCGCCCTCTCCGGCGGGTACGGCCTGTTCTTCCGCCAGATCGCCGACCAGGTCCGCGCCACCACCCACCCCGGCTGCACCGACCCCCAGCTGGCCGACGCCCTCTGGGAGCTCGCCTGGTCCGGCCGCCTCACCAACGACACACTCGCCCCCCTGCGCGCCCTCCTCGGCTCGGGCCGTACGGCGGGCTCCACCGCCCACCGCGCCAAACGCACGGTCCCGCGCGGGCGTTACGGCACCCTCGGCGCGGCCGCCCGCCCCACCACCCGCACCGGCCCGCCCACGGTCTCCGGCCGCTGGTCCCTGCTCCCCGCCCACGAGCCGGATCCGACCCACCGCGCCCACGCGCTCGCCCGTACGCTGCTCGACCGGCACGGCGTGGTCACGCGCGGTGCAGTCGCCGCCGAGGGCGTCGAGGGCGGCTTCTCGGCGACGTACCGCATCCTGGCCGCGTTCGAGGACAGCGGCCAGGCGCGCCGCGGTTACGTCGTGGAGGGCCTCGGCGCCGCCCAGTTCGCGATGGACGGGGCGGTCGACCGGCTGCGCGCGGCGGCCACCGCGCGCGAACGCGCGGACACGGGCTCCCTGAACCGCGCGGTGGTCCTGGCCGCCGCCGACCCGGCCAACGCGTACGGAGCGGCCCTGCCCTGGCCCGAACCGCCGTCCGACGCGGGCCACAAACCCGGCCGCAAAGCCGGAGCCCTGGTCGTCCTCGTCGACGGCGAGCTGACCCTCTACATGGAGCGCGGCGGCAAGACCCTGCTGGCCTGGCCCACCGACCCGAACGACCCGTCGGCCCCGGACCCCCGTCTCACCGCGGCGGCCGGAGCCCTGGCGACGGCAGCCCGGCAGGGCGCCCTGGGCACGGTCACGGTGGAACGCACCAACGGCGCCCCCGCCCTGACCTCACCCCTGGGCCGGACCCTCGAAGCAGCAGGCTTCCACCCCACCCCCAGGGGCCTGCGTCTCCGCCCCTGACGCACCACCCGCCTCACGCCCACCCCACCCCGCCCCCCACCCCGCATCATGGACACATGCCCGAAGGAGACTCCGTCTGGCAGGCCGCCCAGCGTCTGCACACCGCCCTCGCCGGACACACCCTCACCCGCACCGACCTCCGCGTCCCCCGGTTCGCCACCGCCGATCTGACCGGTCGTACCGTCCTGGACGTCACCCCTCGCGGCAAGCACCTCCTCACCCGCGTCGAGGGCGGACTCACCCTCCACTCCCACCTCCGGATGGACGGCGCCTGGAAGATCTACACCCCCGGCGAACGGTGGCGCGGCGGGCCCGCCCACGAGGTCCGCGCCGTCCTTGCCACCGCCGGGCACACCGCCGTGGGCTACCGCCTTCCGGTGCTCGAGTTGATCCGGACCCGCGACGAAGCCGGCGTCGTCGGCCACCTCGGTCCCGACCTCCTGGGCCCGGACTGGGACGCCGGCGAAGCACTCCGCCGCCTCCTGGCGGACCCCGCCCGCCCCCTCGGCGAAGCCCTTCTCGACCAGCGCAACCTGGCCGGCATCGGCAACATCTACAAGTCGGAGCTGTGCTTCCTCGCCCGCGTGACCCCCTGGCTGCCCGTCGGCGCGCTCCCCACCCCGGAACGCCTGGTCGCCGCCGCCCAGCGCGTCCTGGAGGCCAACCGGGACCACCCGGAACGCCGCCGCACCACCCTGCCCGCCCTCACTGCACGTCTCTACGTGTACGGCCGCTCCGGCCGCCCCTGCCTGCGCTGCGGCACTCCGGTCCGCCAGGCCGACCAGGGCGACGGCAGCCGCCTCCGCCCCACCTACTGGTGCCCCCGCTGCCAGTCCGGCCCGGCCCCCTGACCAGCGTGCCCCTGACCGACGCGACGCACTCAAATCGCCGCACCCGAACGCTCACACCCGAAGCAACCCACCCGAAGCCACGCATCCGAATCGCGCACGCGGTTCTCCGCGCCCGTCCTCGGGCACCTCCCCGCTTCTGGGCTCAGACCTCAGGGCGGCGGGCCAGGCCCCCCGCCCGAACGGCGGCGTCGCAATGCCCTGGCCGCCGCGAGCGGCCACGCCCCGGCAGCCCTGCCCAGCCCCGGTATGCCCCCGTACCCCCGCGAACGCCCCGGTTCCACACCGGCCGCGGCCGCCGGCACCACATGGACCGGCAGCAGGCTCAGCCCCCAGCCGCCCGCCGCCACCACGCCCTCGACGATCCCCGCCTGCTCCGGCAGCAGCACGATCCGCAGTACGGCCCACCACCACACCGCGCCGAGCACACACACCAGCAGAAGAACAAGCAGCGCCCCGCGTCCCCGGAAGCCTCGCCATCCCATGGCTGCCTCCTCCGACCGATGCTCCAGGCGCCAGACGCTAGACGGGTCCCCCCATACGGCGGGAGGGCGCACCGGAAGCGCACCCGGCGCACCCACCCGCCCCGGACACCACCCTCACGGCCCCCGCGCCCTACGCGGTCTCCGCCTGGAACATCCACGCGTGCTTCTCAAGGTCCGCGGTCAGCCCGATGATGATGTCCTGGCTCACCGGATCCGGCTCGCCGGTCGCCCCGACCCGCTCCCGCATGCGCCCCACCACGACACCGAGCGCGCCCACCAGGATCCGCACGGCGTCGACATCCTTGATCCACCCCGACGGCACCTCCGGGATCGCCGTCGCCCGTGCCACACTCGCGGACCGCCCGTCCGGATTGACACCCAGCGCCGAGGCCCGCTCGGCGACCGAGTCGGAGTGCAGCCGCGCCGTGTCGACCACCTCGTCGAGCTGCAGATGTACGGACCGGAATCGCGGCCCCACCACGTTCCAGTGGACCTGCTTGGCCACCAGTGAGAGATCCACCAGATCCACGAGCGCGCCCTGCAGGGCCTCGCCCACCACCTTGAGATCCGCCTCGGGCAGGGTGCTCTTCACGACAGACATCCGTTTCCTCCTCAGGAACCGACGAACCGACCCTTCGCAATCCTCACCACCATGGCACATACGCCCCAAAACGGTCACTTCGGGGCAGGAAAGAGCCCCGGAGGTCCTTGGACCCACCGGGGCTCGTCCGCACATCTCAGGCCGCGATCAGGCGACGCAGCCAGGCGCCACGCTCAGGCGGCGACCACATCCACCGCTTCCGCGGGTGCCGTGATCGTCACCCGCTCCTGTGGCACACCTGCCACTGACGTCACCGAAACGGAATTGAGCATCGGGCGTACCGGTGGACGCACCGGCTCGCTCGCAGCCGACTCCGCCAGCTCGGCCAGCGACAACTCATCACTCACTTCGCGCATGAGCTCGGACATCCGTACGTCAAGCGCGTCGCAAATAGCGGAGAGCAGTTCGGAGGAAGCCTCCTTCTGCCCCCGCTCCACCTCGGATAGATAGCCGAGTGAGACTCGGGCGGACGAGGAGACTTCGCGCAGAGTACGGCCCTGGCGTTGGCGCTGCCGACGCAGCACGTCACCAAGCAGGCGACGGAGCAGAATCATCGGTGGCTCCCTCCTCGGACCGCGTAGCCGCATCCTTCACGCCCCACCGTACCGCCTTGCGCTGCGGCCGTGCGGGGAGCGATGTCGTGTTCACTCAGGGCTGCAAACATCAATTCCCCCCGTTCTGTTCCGTATCCTGTGCCCGCGCATTTTCCTTCAGCTCGCCGGAGAGCAGGGTCAACGCGCTCCGTACGCTCTCCCTACGGATTACCGCCCGGTCCCCGTTCAACCTCAACGGGGCGACTTTCCGGGCGCCGTCCGGCCCCGCGACCGCCACGAAGACCGTTCCGACGGGCTTCCCGTCCTGCCCCTCGGGCCCCGCGACACCCGTGGTCGCGATCCCCCAGCCCGCTCCGAGCATCTGCCGCACCCCGGCCGCCATCTGCCGCGCGACCTCAGGATCCACGGCTCCGCGCTGCTCCAGAAGAGCCGCGTCGACCCCGAGGACGTCCCGCTTCAGCTCCGTGGAGTACGCCGTGACGGACCCGCGGAAGACCCGCGAAGCGCCGGGTACGGACGTCAGCTCGGCCGCCACCAGGCCACCGGTGAGCGATTCGGCTACGGCGAGCGTCTCGCCCCGCCCGGCCAGCAGCTCCAGCACCTCGGCCGCGGCAGCCCCAACGCTCACACCGGCCCCACCGGCTTCACCAGCCGCAGCATCATCCACCGCCCCAGCCGCGCCCTCGACAAAACCCCCCGTCACCGGGACACCGCCGCCGCGATCCCGGCCCGCCGCAGCACCACGGCCTGGCGCACGTAGTCGAGCCCGGTCACCACTGTCAGCACGACCGCCGCCGCCATCACCCAGAACCGCAGCGTCGCGAGCGGCCCGGTCAGCGCCAGCACGTACATCCCGACCGCCACGCCCTGCATCAGCGTCTTCATCTTGCCGCCGCGGCTGGCCGGAATGACCCCATGCCTGATCACCCAGAAGCGCAGCACCGTGATGCCCAGCTCCCGGAAGAGAATGACGCCCGTCACCCACCACGGCAGATCCCCGAGCGCCGACAGACAGATCAGCGCCGCGCCCATGATCGCCTTGTCGGCGATCGGGTCGGCGATCTTCCCGAAGTCGGTGACCAGGTTGTACGTACGGGCCAGGTGCCCGTCGAAGATGTCGGTGATCATCGCGACGGCGAAGGCCGCCCACGCCCACGCGCGCCAGGCCGGGTCGTACCCGCCGTCCTGGAGCATCAGCATCACGAAGCCGGGCACGAGCACCAGCCGCATCATGGTCAGGATGTTCGCGATGTTCCACAGGCTGGCCTGATTGACGGCCGCAGCGCCCAGCTTGCCGCCGGGCGCCGGCTTCGCGCCGGTTCCGCCCGCGGCGGATGCCGGGACTCCGGTCATCTGCCTGCCTCCTCGTCGGGGGTCTGGGAGTCGCCTCCCAGAAGGCCGTAGGGTTCCGCCACCAGGTCCACGCCTTCGGCGGCGACCACCTTCGCCATGACCATACGGCCGACCGCAAGCCCCTGACCCGTCGTGAAGAGCACCTGACCGTCCGTCTCGGGCGCCTGGTGCGCCGCCCGGCCCACCGCGCCGTCCTCGCCGTCGACCGACTCGACCAGCACCTCGACCGTCTCGCCGAGCCGCTCCTCGGCCCGCTGGGCGGTCAGCTCGTCGGCGAGGCGCGAGATGTGCTCAAGACGTTCGGCGATGACGTCGGCGTCCAGCTTGTTCTCGTACGTGACCGCCTCGGTGCCCTCCTCGTCGGAGTACCCGAAGACGCCGATCGCGTCCAGTCGCGCGCCCGTGAGGAAGCGCTCCAGCTCGCCGAGGTCCGTCTCGCTCTCGCCGGGGAACCCGACGATGAAGTTGGACCGCACACCGGCCTGCGGCGCCTTGCTGCGGATCGTCTCCAGCAGTTCCAGGAAGCGGTCGGTGTCACCGAAGCGCCGCATCGAGCGCAGCACACCGGCCGCCGAGTGCTGGAAGGACAGGTCGAAGTACGGCGCGATCTTCGGCGTGGACGTCAGTACGTCGATCAGGCCGGGCCGCATCTCCGCGGGCTGCAGGTAACTGACCCGTACCCGCTCGATGCCGTCGACCTCCGCCAGCTCCGGCAGCAGGGTCTCCAGGAGCCGGATGTCGCCGAGGTCCTTGCCGTACGACGTGTTGTTCTCGGAGACCAGCATGACCTCCTTGACGCCCTGCTCGGCCAGCCAGCGCGTCTCTCCCAGTACGTCCGAGGGGCGGCGCGAAATGAACGATCCGCGGAACGACGGAATGGCGCAGAAGGAACACCTGCGGTCGCACCCGGACGCGAGCTTCACGGACGCGACAGGGCTCTTCCCGAGACGCTGCCGCAGCGGCGCACGCGGCCCCGAGGCCGGCGCGAGGCCGTCGGGCAGGTCCTCGGGAGACGTGTCCTGCGCGTGCCCGGGCAGGGCCACCTCGGGGGCGTCCTGGCGCTCGGCGGGGCTGATGGGCAGCAGCTTGCGCCGGTCGCGCGGGGTGTGGGAGGCGTGGATGCCGCCGTTGAGGATGGTCTGGAGGCGGTCGGAGATGTCGGCGTAGTCGTCGAATCCGAGCACCCCGTCGGCCTCGGGCAGTGCCTCCGCCAGCTCCTTGCCGTACCGCTCGGCCATGCAGCCCACGGCGACGACGGCCTGGGTCCTGCCGTGGTCCTTCAGATCGTTGGCTTCCAGCAGGGCGTCGACGGAGTCCTTCTTGGCGGCTTCGACGAATCCACAGGTGTTGACGACGGCGACATCCGCGTCCGAGGCGTCCTCGACGAGGTGCCAGCCGTCCGCTGCCAAGCGGCCTGCCAGCTCCTCCGAGTCCACCTCATTACGGGCGCAGCCGAGAGTGACAAGGGCGACGGTGCGGCGTTCGGGCATGGACTCAAGACTACTTTGTCCCGGCGCGCGCCCCCGCCCCGAGGGTTCGCCGGGGCCGGGGCCCGGAATTCCGGGCCCCGGCCCCGGCCGTCCTGCCCCTGTCTCTGCCCCTGTCCCTGCCCGGCCTGCGGTCAGCCGACGCCGACCCCCGGGTCGCCCCTCGTGTAGGTCAGCCGCTGGACCTGCCCCGCCTCGAACTTGTTCCCGACCTCCTTGCCGTTCACGAACAGCTGCATCGCCCCGGCGTCACCGAGCACGAGGTCGATCTTCTCCTTGTCCGTGAAGGTCTTGGACTCGCCCTGGAGCAGGAGACCGTCAAAGAGCAGCCTGCCGTTGTGGTCCTTCGCCGAGATCCAGCTCTTGCCCTCCTTGGCGGTGAGGGCGACCGTCACCTGGTCGGGCGGGACCGCCGCGATGGCGCTGTCCGACGGGTCGGGCTTGGGGTCGGCGGGCTTGGTCGGGGTGGGCTTGCCGGCCGGCTTCTCGGGGGCGGGCTTGGAGCCTTCGGCGACGTCCACCGAGCCGCCGCTGCCGTCGTTGCCGTTGAAGAGCGTGAAACCGACGAAGCCGACGACGGCGACGATGGCGGCGACCATCGCCGCGGTCCAGTTGGGGCGGCGCGACTCGGGTCGGATCCGTTCCGCCTCGAAGAGCGGTGCTGCGGGCGTGGGCGCGGGACGCCCGCCGTGCGCGGCGTCGTACTGCGCGACCAGGGCATCGGGATCGAGACCGACGGCGCGGGCGAGCGTGCGGATGTGCCCGCGTGCGTACACGTCGCCGCCGCAGCGGCTGAAGTCGTCCTGCTCGATCGCGTGCACGATGGGGATGCGCACCCGGGTCGAGCCACTGACTTCGTCGACCGTCAGGCCTGCGGCCACACGGGCCTGCTGGAGTGCGCGTCCGATCAAGGGCCGGTCGTCTTCGATCGAAGGCCGGTCGTCTTCGGGGGATTTGCCGATGGACACGGGGGCGCCTTTCGAGCGTGAGCCACCTGCTGGCTGTTCAGTCTAGGGGGGGTACGAAAGCCCGGGGCAACTGGGAGGGCGGACTTTGTACGCCATCAGAACCGTCTGACAGCCCGATGGTGACACCATTTGCCCCTCCCTCCCATCAACTGGACGTATGAACAACAGAAACGGTTGCTCACCGCCCTCTTACGGGTGAGCGTCCCCTCGGATCACCGCGAGCACCCCGTCCAGTTCATCCGGCTTCACCAGTACATCGCGTGCCTTGGAACCTTCGCTGGGCCCGACGATGTTCCGGGACTCCATCAGGTCCATGAGCCTGCCCGCCTTCGCGAAACCGACACGCAGTTTCCGCTGGAGCATCGAGGTCGAGCCGAACTGCGTGGACACCACCAGCTCGGCCGCCTGGCACAGAAGGTCCAGGTCATCGCCGATGTCCTCGTCGATGTCCTTCTTCTTCGCCGTCCCGACCACGACGTCGTCCCTGAAGACCGGCGCCATCTGGTCCTTGCAGTGCTGGACGATCGCCGCGACCTCGTCCTCCGTCACGAAAGCGCCCTGCATACGGGTGGGTTTGTTGGCGCCCATCGGCAGGAAGAGGCCGTCGCCCTTGCCGATCAGCTTCTCGGCGCCCGGCTGGTCGAGGATGACCCGGCTGTCCGCGAGCGAGGACGTCGCGAAGGCCAGCCGCGAAGGCACGTTCGCCTTGATCAGGCCGGTGACGACGTCCACGGAAGGACGCTGGGTGGCGAGTACCAGGTGGATACCCGCGGCGCGGGCCAACTGGGTGATGCGGACGATGGAGTCCTCGACGTCACGCGGCGCGACCATCATCAGGTCCGCGAGCTCGTCGACGATCACGAGCAGGTACGGGTACGGCGTCAGCTCCCGCTCACTGCCCTCCGGCGGCTTCGCCTTCCCGCTGCGCACCGCCTGGTTGAAGTCGTCGATGTGCCGGTAGCCGTACGCCGCCAGGTCGTCGTAGCGCAGGTCCATTTCCCGTACGACCCACTGGAGCGCCTCGGCGGCCCGCTTGGGGTTGGTGATGATCGGCGTGATCAGGTGCGGGATGCCCTCGTACGCCGTCAGCTCGACCCGCTTCGGGTCGACCAGCACCATCCGTACGTCCTCGGGGGTCGCCCGCACCATGACCGAGGTGATCAGGCAGTTGATGCAGGAGGACTTTCCGGACCCGGTGGCGCCCGCGACCAGGACGTGCGGCATCTTCGCGAGGTTGGCCATCTCGTAGCCGCCCTCGACGTTCTTGCCGAGCGCGACGAGCATCGGATGGTCGTCCTCGGCGGCGTCCGCGAGCCGCAGCACGTCGCCCAGCTTGACCATCTCACGGTCGCTGTTCGGGATCTCGATGCCGACGGCGGACTTGCCGGGGATCGGGCTGATGATGCGTACGTCCGGACTGGCGACGGCGTACGCGATGTTCTTGGCGAGCGCCGTGATCCGCTCGACCTTCACGGCCGGCCCCAGCTCCACCTCGTACCGCGTGACCGTCGGCCCCCGGGTGAAGCCGGTGACGGCCGCGTCGACCTTGAACTCCGTGAAGACGTTCGTCAGTGAGGCCACGACGGCGTCGTTGGCGGCGCTGCGCGTCTTGCCGGGGCCACCGCGCTCCAGCAGGTCCAGCGAGGGCAGGGAGTAGGTGATGTCGCCGGCGAGCCGGAGCTGCTCGGCGCGGGGCGGCAGCGACTGGGGCTCCGCGGGGGGTGCCTTGGTCAGGTCCGCCACCTTCCCCCCTGAGCCGGACGCGGAACCGGAACCGGACGCGGGCCCCGCTCCGGAAGCCTTCGCGCGCTCCGCCCTCCCGGTCCCCGCACGCGCGGGCGGAACGGCGGCGGAGCGCTCGGTGGAGACGCCCTGCGTCAGGTCCGCCACGAGCGCCGAGGGCGGCAGTCCGTTCAGTACGGCGCCGTCCAGCGCGGCAGCGGCGGCCGCGGCCACGTCCACGGCGTCCATGGAACGCGCGGACGCGGGCTGCGCGGAGGGTGTGGCAGAGGGCCTGCGGGGCCGGCGTCGCGTGAGCGCCTCCTCCTCGGCGAGGTCCGCGTCGTAGGCCGCGGGCGCTTCGCCCCGGCGCCCGGCCGAGCGGCGCGCGCCGGCGGGGAGCGCCTGGCGCCACTGCTCGTCGTACCGCTCGTCGTCCTCGAACTCCTCCGGCGGCATCGGGAGGATCCCCAGCATGATGCCGAGCTGCCGCAGCCGCTGCGGGATGGCGTTGACCGGAGTGGCGGTGACGACCAGCAGCCCGAAGACCGTGAGCAGCAGAAGAAGAGGTACGGCGAGGACGCTGCCCATGGTGAAGACCAGCGGCGCGGAAGCGGCCCAGCCGATCAGACCGCCGGCGGCCCTCAGCGCCTCGATGCCGTCGTCGCGTGCGGGCGACCCGCAGGCGACGTGGACCTGCCCGAGAACGCCGATGACGAGGGCGGAGAGCCCGATCACGATCCGGCCGTTGGCCTCGGGCTTCTCCGGATGCAGGATCAGCCGTACGGCGATGGCGCCCAGCAGTATCGGCACCAGCAGGTCGAGCCGCCCGAAGGCACCGGTCACCAGCATCTCGACGAGGTCGCCGACCGGGCCGTGCAGCTGTGCCCAGGTGCCGGCGGCGACGACCAGCGCGAGTGCGAGCAGGAGCAGGGCCACGCCGTCCTTGCGGTGCGCCGGGTCGAGCCCCTGCGCGCCACGCCCTATTCCGCGGAACATCGCGCCCACGCCGTGCGCCGTCCCCAGCCAGAGGGCGCGGACGAGCCGGTACACGCCCGCGGTGGGAGACGGCGCCGCCTTGGGGGCGGGTCTGGCCGCCGCCTTCTTCGCGGGCGCCTTCTTCACGGGCACCTTTTTGACCGGTGGGGACTTCTTCGCAGCGGTCTTCTTCACGGGCGCCACTTTCTTCGCGACGCCGGGGGTACGGCCGGCGCGCGGCTTCGCGGTGCCCGCCGTGCCCTGGGAACCCTTGCCGGACGTACGTGAGGCCATGGTGGTGAGGTTACCGGTGCGGGCCGCGACGGACACGTGTGCCCACCGCTTCACCCGTTCGTGTCGTGGAGCGAGGGGCCGGAAACTGACGACACCTCACGCGGCTCCGCCGCGCCCGGTCTCAGTTCTGCGAAGGGAAGGGGGGCGCAGCGCCGTTGGTGCCCGGTTCGAGCGCGTCGAGCGCCCGGCGCAGGCCGGTGAGCTTGCGCTCCAGATGAGCCGCCGTGGCGACGGCCGCGGCGTCCGAGGACTCGTCGTCGAGCTGCTTGGAGAGCGCCTCTGCCTGTTCCTCGACCGCCGCGAGGCGCGCCGAGAGCTCGGCGAGGAGGCCGGCCGGCTCCCTCGTGTCGCCCATCCCGCCCGCCTGGCCGCCGCCCTCCAGCTGGAGGCGCAGCAGCGCGGCCTGCTCACGCAGCTGGCAGTTCTTCATGTACAGCTCGACGAAGACCGAGACCTTGGCGCGCAGCACCCACGGGTCGAACGGCTTGGAGATGTAGTCCACAGCGCCCGCCGCATAACCCCGGAAGGTGTGGTGCGGGCCGTGGTTGATGGCGGTGAGGAAGATGATCGGGATGTCCCGGGTCCGTTCTCGCCGCTTGATGTGCGCGGCGGTCTCGAAACCGTCCATGCCCGGCATCTGGACGTCCAGCAGGATGACCGCGAAGTCGTCCGTCAGCAGCGCTTTGAGCGCTTCCTCCCCTGACGATGCCCGTACCAGTGTCTGATCCAGCGCAGAGAGGATGGCCTCCAGCGCCAACAGATTCTCCGGCCGGTCATCGACCAGGAGGATCTTGGCCTTCTGCACCATGGCCCGCCCTCCTCGCCCCGGCAGTGCACCGGGCGCCGCCCCAGGGAACGACTCTCTTGCGTCGCCCGTCCTTGTGCCGGTCATGGTAGCCGCACCCCGCCTGTCGCCACACCCTGTCACCGCGATGTCACTGTGCACGTAGCAGAAACGCGGTGGGAGACCAGAAGGTTCCCCGTATACCGTCGGCTCACACGCCTTCGGCCACAGCCAGTCAACAACCCGTCGGGTTTCATACAGCTTACGATCACTCTCCACGCATCCACTGCTCCATCACCGAGAGCAGATGATCGGGATCGACCGGCTTCGTAACGTAGTCGGAAGCGCCGGACTCGATGGCCTTCTCCCGGTCGCCCTTCATCGCCTTCGCCGTCAGCGCGATGATCGGCAGTCCGGCGAACTGCGGCATCCTGCGGATCGCCGTCGTCGTCGCGTAGCCGTCCATCTCCGGCATCATGATGTCCATCAGCACGAGCGTCACGTCGTCGTGCTGCTCCATGACTTCGATGCCCTCCCGGCCGTTCTCCGCGTACAGCACGGAGAGCCCGTGCTGCTCCAACACGCTCGTGAGCGCGAAGACATTGCGGATGTCGTCGTCGACGATCAGCACCTTCTCGTTGTCGAACATGATGCCGCGACGCGGCTCGGGCGCCGCCGCCTCCTGCCCGCTCTCGGGCCGCGGCTCCTGGGGGGCCGCCTGTGCCTGCACCGCGGCCGCGGGCTGACCGGACTGCCCCGGCAGCGCGGACCGCTGCTCGGCGGCGCCCATCGCCTTGCGGCGGCGCCGGAACAGCCCGGCGGGACCGGTCTGCGGGGCGGAGGGCAGCCGGGCGGGGCCCGTGTCGGCCGGCAGTTCGGCATCGGCCACCGCGGCGGCGCCGCGCAGCGGCTCCATGCCGCCGGGCGTGAGCTGCGGGTAGCCCTGCGGCGGCAGTTCGCTCGGGTGCAGCGGCAGGTAGAGCGTGAACGTCGAGCCCCGGCCCGGCTCGCTCGCCGCGTGGATCTCGCCGCCCAGCAGCCTGGCGATCTCCCGGCTGATGGACAGGCCGAGACCCGTGCCTCCGTACTTCCTGCTGGTGGTCCCGTCCGCCTGCTTGAACGCCTCGAAGATCACCCGCATCTTGCTGGCCGCGATCCCGATGCCGGTGTCGGTGACCGAGAAGGCGATGAGATCGGCGTCCGCGTCGCGCAGCGAGCCGGCCTCCAGCAGCTGCTCACGGATGGCGTCCGGTACGTCGGCGTTGGCCGGCCGGATGACGAGCTCGACGGCCCCCGTGTCGGTGAACTTCACCGCGTTGGACAGGAGGTTGCGCAGCACCTGCAGCAGCCGCTGCTCGTCCGTGTGCAGCGTCGCGGGCAGCTCCGGGGACACCCGTACCGAGAAGTCGAGGCCCTTCTCGGCGGTGAGCGGCCTGAAGGTCGCCTCCACGTAGTCGACGAGCTGGACCAGCGCGATCCGGGTCGGGCTGACGTCCATCTTGCCCGCCTCGACCTTCGACAGGTCGAGGATGTCGTTGATCAGCTGGAGCAGGTCGGAGCCGGCGCCGTGGATCGTCTCGGCGAACTCCACCTGCTTCGGGGAGAGGTTGCCCTCCGCGTTGTCCGCGAGCAGCTTCGCCAGGATGAGCAGGGAGTTGAGCGGCGTACGCAGCTCGTGCGACATGTTCGCCAGGAACTCGGACTTGTAGCGCATCGAGACCGCGAGCTGCTCGGCGCGCTCCTCCAGGACCTGGCGGGCCTCTTCGATCTCGGTGTTCTTCACCTCGATGTCGCGGTTCTGCCGGGCCAGCAGCTCGGCCTTCTCCTCCAGTTCGGCGTTGGACTCCTGAAGGGCCTTCTGCCGGTTCTCCAACTCCGCCGAACGCTCCCGCAGTTGCTCGGTCAGCTCCTGCGACTGCTCCAGCAGCACCTCGGTCTTCGTATTGACGCTGATGGTGTTGACGCTCGTCGCGATCATCTCGGCGATCTGGTTGAGGAAGTCCTTCTGGATCTGGGTGAAGGGCTGGAAGGACGCCAGCTCGATCACGCCGAGGACCTTCCCCTCGAACAGCACCGGCAGCACGATCACATGCGCGGGCGGCGCCTCGCCGAGACCGGAGGAGATCTTGAGATAACCCGGCGGCACGTTGTCCACCAGGATGGTGCGCTTCTCCTCCGCCGCCGTGCCGATGAGCGTCTCACCGGGCTTGAAGGACGTCGGCATGGAGCCCGCCGAGTAGCCGTAGCTGCCGCGCATGCGCAGCTCGTACGGGCTGTCCTCGTCCGCTCCCACCTCGGCCGTGCCGCGCGTCGACAGGGCCAGGAAGAACGCGCCGTGCTGCGCCGAGACCACCGGCGTGAGCTCGCTCATGATCAGCGAGGCCACGTCGTCGAGATCACGGCGGCCCTGCATCAGACCCGAGATGCGGGCCAGGTTGCCCTTGAGCCAGTCCTGCTCCTTGTTGGCGAGGGTGGTGTCGCGCAGGTTGGCGATCATCGTGTTGATGTTGTCCTGGAGGACCTGGATCTCGCCGCGCGCATCGACATCGATCTTGAGGTTGAGGTCGCCGCGGGTCACCGCGGTGGCCACCGCCGCGATGGCGCGTACCTGCCGGGTCAGGTTCCCGGCCATCTCGTTCACGGACTCGGTCAGGTCGCGCCAGGTGCCGTCCACGTCACGTACGCGCGCCTGGCCGCCCAGCTGGCCGTCCGTACCCACCTCACGGGCGACCCGCGTCACCTGGTCGGCGAACGACGACAGCTGGTCCACCATCGTGTTGATCGTGGTCTTGAGCTCCAGGATCTCGCCCCGCGCGTCGATGTCGATCTTCTTGGTCAGGTCACCCTTGGCGATGGCGGTGGTGACCATGGCGATCTGGCGGACCTGTCCGGTCAGGTTCGACGCCATCGAGTTCACGGACTCGGTGAGGTCCTTCCACGTACCGGAGACGCCCGGGACGCGCGCCTGGCCGCCCAGCTCTCCTTCCGTACCCACCTCGCGGGCCACGCGCGTGACCTCGTCGGCGAACGACGACAGCGTCGTCACCATGGTGTTGACGGTGTCGGCGAGCTGCGCGACCTCGCCGCGCGCCTCGACCGTCACCTTCTTCGTCAGATCGCCGTTGGCGACCGCCGCCGAGACCTGCGAGATGTTCCGCACCTGCGACGTCAGATTGTTGGCCATCAGGTTGACGTTGTCGCTGAGGTCCTTCCAGATGCCGGTGACCCCGCGCACCCTGGCCTGGCCGCCGAGGATGCCCTCGGTACCCACCTCACGGGCGACCCTCGTCACCTCGTCGGCGAACGACGACAGCTGGTCCACCATCGTGTTGACGGTCGTCACCAGTTCCAGGATCTCGCCCTTGGCATCGACGGTGATCTTCTTCGACAGGTCGCCCTTGGCGACCGCCGTCGTCACCTCGGCGATGTTGCGCACCTGTGAAGTCAGGTTGTTCGCCATGAAGTTGACGGACTGGGTGAGGTCCTTCCACGTACCGCTGACACCCTGGACCTCCGCCTGGCCGCCCAGGATGCCCTCGGTGCCCACCTCGCGGGCCACCCGGGTCACCTGCTCGGCGAAGTTCGACAGCTGGTCCACCATCGTGTTGAGGGTGTTCTTCAGCTCCAGGATCTCGCCGCGCGCGTCCACGTCGATCTTCTGCGACAGGTCACCGCGCGCCACCGCCGTCGCGACCTGCGCGATGTTGCGGACCTGAGCGGTGAGGTTCCCGGCCATGCCGTTCACGGAGTCCGTCAGATCGCGCCACACGCCGGCCACGCCCGGCACCTGCGCCTGGCCGCCCAGCCGGCCGTCCGTACCCACCTCGCGGGCCACCCGGGTCACCTGCTCGGCGAACGACGACAGCTGGTCGACCATCGTGTTGATGGTGTTCTTCAGCTCCAGGATCTCGCCGCGCGCGTCCACGTCGATCTTCTGCGACAGGTCACCGCGCGCCACCGCCGTCGTCACCTGGGCGATCTGCCGTACCTGAGACGTCAGGTTGCCCGCCATGAAGTTGACGGAGTCGGTCAGTTCCTTCCACGTACCGCTGACGCCGTCCACCCGCGCCTGGCCGCCGAGACGTCCCTCCGTACCCACGTCACGCGCCATCCGCGTCACCTGGTCGGCGAACGACGACAACTGGTCCACCATCGTGTTCACGGTGTTCTTCAGCTCCAGCATCTCGCCGGAGACGTCCACCGTGACCTTCTGCGACAGATCGCCATTGGCCACCGCCGTGGTCACCTGCGCGATGTTGCGCACCTGCCCGGTCAGGTTCCGGAATGCCGTGTTGACGGAGTCGGTCAGGTCCTTCCAGGTCCCCGCCGCGCCCGGCACCTGCGCCTGACCGCCCAGCAGACCCTCGACGCCGACCTCTCGCGCCACCCGCGTCACTTCGGAACCGAAGGACTGGAGCTGGTCCACCATGGTGTTGACGGTGTTCTTCAGCTCCAGCATCTCGCCGGCGACGTCGACCGTGACCTTCTGTGTCATGTCACCGTTGGCCACCGCCGTCGTGACCTGCGCGATGTCCCGCACCTGCGTCGTGAGATTCCGGAAGACCGTGTTGACGGAGTCGGTCAGGTCCTTCCAGGTCCCCGCCGCTCCCGGCACCTGCGCCTGCCCGCCCAGCAGACCCTCGCCGCCGACCTCGCTCGCCACCCGCGTGACCTCGTCCGCGAACGTACGGAGCGTCTCGGTCATCTGGTTGATCGTCTCGGCCAGCTGGGCGACCTCGCCCCGCGCGCTCACCGTGACCTTGCGCGACAGATCACCATTGGCGACCGCCGTGGTCACCTCGGCGATCCCCCGCACCTGCGCGGTCAGGTTCCCCGCCATCAGGTTGACGGAGTCCGTCAGGTCCTTCCACACACCCGCGACACCGGGCACCTGGGCCTGACCGCCCAGCTCGCCCTCCGTACCCACCTCACGCGCGACGCGAGTCACCTCGGAGGAGAACGACGACAGCTGGTCGACCATCGTGTTGACGGTCTTCTTCAGCTGAAGCATCTCGCCGGCCACATGCACGGTGACCTTGCGTGACAGATCACCCTTGGCGACCGCCGTCGTGACGAGAGCAATGTCACGCACCTGGGCCGTGAGCCGGTACGCCATGGTGTTGACCGAATCCGTGAGGTCCTTCCACGAACCGGACATACCGCGCACCTGAGCCTGACCGCCCAGTTTGCCCTCGGTGCCCACCTCGAGGGCGACTCGCGTCACCTCGTCCGTGAACGCCGACAGCTGGTCGACCAGGTTGTTGACCGTACGCCCGACCTTCAGGAACTCACCGCGCAGCGGATGCCCCGCGCCCTCCGCGCCGTCGCCCCCCTGCGTCCGCAGTTCCATCCGCTGATCGAGATCACCGTCCGCCACCGCGGACAGCACCCGCCCGACCTCGGAGACAGGCCGCGCGAGATCGTCCACCAGGGCGTTCGACGCGTCGATCGCGGTCGCCCAGGAGCCCTCACAGGCGCCCGTCTCCAGCCTCTCGGCCAGTTTCCCCTCGCGTCCGACCATGCGCCGCACCCGGGCGATCTCACCGGTCAGATGCAGATTCCGGTCGGCCACCTCGTTGAAGACAGCGGCGATCTCGGCCATCACCCCGTCGCCCGACACCGTCAGGCGTTTACGGAAATTGCCGTCCCGCATCGTCACAAGGGCCTGCAGCAGCCTGTTCAAGGCCGCCGTGTCCACTTCGGTTGTCCCGTTGTTCCGGGACCGTCCGCCTTTTGCGCGCGTGCTGGTGCTCCGCGCGGCTGCGCCAGACTCCACCGTGTCCCTCCCGCAGGGATCGACCGTACTCACCGGGCTGTGCCCGAAACACTCCCAGTGTTTCACCCTGGCCGAACCAGGCCATAACAGTTCGGCAGCTTCGCACACCCCTCCCCGCACTCCCGGGGCGGAAACACTGGTGACCGGCATCCGCACGGGCAGCGAAGGTAAGTAACCTGGTTTCCGGCTGACCAGCCGCCCCGGTCCGCCCGGCGGGGGCGGTGACGCGAGATCCACCACCGGGCACCGGAGGGGCGGGCCGATCATGGCAGAGCCGGGCGTCGAGACGCGTACGAGGAGTTCTGTGATCACCGCGCGGGCGGCTGCCAGCTTCGACCCCGTGGGACGGTCCGTCGCGACCGCCCGCGCTTTTGTCAGGGACACACTCCAGGGTTGGGGCTATGCCGACATCGTGGACGACGCCGTCGTCCTCACCAGCGAGCTCGTCACGAACGCGGTGGTGCACGCCGGCACCACCGCCGACGTGCTCTGTCTGCGTACGGACGACGGCGTCCGCGTCGAAGTCGGCGACCGCTACCCCGAGCGCGAGATCCCGCTCCAGGGCACGGCCCAGTCCTTCGGCAGCCCCGACCGCGAAGGCGGCCGCGGCCTGCTGTTGTGCGCCGCCCTCGCCGCCCGCTGGGGCGTCGAATACGCGCCCACCCACAAACACGTCTGGTTCCAACTCGACCTCCCCCAGCGCCCGGTGGGCATCCGCTCCGCCGGCCCCGTCCTCCCCGTCGAGCTCCTCCCGGTCGCCGACGGCCGCATCCGCGTAGCCGTCGTCCAGATCGACCGCTCCGGCGCGATCAGCGCCTGGAACGAGGACGCGGAAGAGCTCTTCGGATACGCCGCCGAGCAGGTCACCGGCAAGCAGCTCACCGACTTCGCCGCCTGGCCGCACAGCCCCGGCATGGCCACCGGCATCGCGGACGCCCTCCAGCTCTCCCGCTGGGAAGGCAGCTACGGCGTCCGCTGCGCCGACGGCCGCACCCTCGCCGTCTACGCCTCCCACCTCCGCGTACGGGACACGTCAGGCGAGCCCTCCACCGTCTGCCTCCTGGTACGCGACTTCGAGCGCGCGGTGATCCAGTCCCCTCAGCGCGCCCCCTCCGACAGCATCGGCGGCCCCCTCTCCGAGGGCCGCACGGCGGACCCCTTCGAGGTCTTCATCGGCTCTCCCGCCCCCGACGACCTCGACGGGCTCCTCCAGCGCACCGTCGAGCGCTCCCGGGACATGCTGGACGCCGACTCCGCCTTCCTGCTCCTCGCCACCGACGACGAGACCGAGCTGGAGGTACGGGCCACCACCGGCCTGCCCTCCGCCCGCCAGCGCTTCGCCCGCGTCCCCGTGGAGGCCGGCACCAGCCGCTACGGCTCCGCCCGCATGCCCGCCGTCCACGAGGACCTCACGGCCGTCCCGGGGGCCGTCCCGCTCCTCAACGGCACCGGCATGCGCTCGGTCGTCACTGTCCCCCTCAAGGTCGAGGGCCGCCTCACGGGCTCACTCGGCGTCGCCGCCGAAGCCCCCGGCCGCTACTCGAACGAAGACGCCCTGCGCCTCCAGTTCGCCGCCGACCGCATCGCGCTGGCCGTCGAGTCGGCCCGCCTCGGCGAGCTGGAACGCCTCCGCCGGGGATCGCTCTCCTTCCTCGTCGAAGCCTCCGACCTCCTCGCCGGCACGCTCGACCGCGACCAGACCCTCGCCCTGATGGCACAGATGACGGTCCCCACCCTCGCCACCTGGTGCGCCGTCTACACCATCGCCGACCAGTCCTCCGAGCCGTACCTCTCGTTCGTACTCCACGAGGACGAGGAGCGCATCGACAGTCTCAAGGCCCTGCTCTCCAAGATCGCTCCTCCGGAGCCGGTCCCGACCCCCGGCGCCCGCATCTGGGCGGCCCCCGGCGAAGCCGCCCACCAGGCAGCACTCCGTACGTCGATGCGCAGCCTCGGCCTCGGCTCCACCCCGCACCTGGGCTCGGGCATCGGCACCACACTCGCCACGGCGGCAGCGGTCGGCGGCGAGACGGTCGTACTCCCCCTGGTGGCCCGCAACCGCGTCATCGGCATGCTGACCCTCGGCAAGCCCACCGACGACCACTTCCGCCAGGAGATCCTCGAACTCGCCGAGGACCTCTCCCGCCGTGCCGCGCTCGCCCTCGACAACGCACGGCTGTACTCCGAGCGCATGGCCATCAGCCAGTCCCTCCAGCGCAGCCTGCTCCCCCCGGAGCTCCCGGACGTCCCGAACGTCGAGGTGGAGGTCATCTACCGCGCCGCGGGCGAGGGCAACGAAGTCGGCGGCGACTTCTACGACCTCTTCCCGATCCGCGACGGCGCGTACGGTTTCGCCATCGGCGACGTCTGCGGCACCGGCCCCGAGGCCGCCGCCGTCACCGGCCTCGCCCGTCACGCCCTGCGCCTCCTCGCCCGAGAAGGCTTCGGAGGCCCCGCCGTCCTGGAACGCCTCAACGCGGCGATCCTCGACGAGGGCGCCCGCAGCCGCTTCCTGACGCTCCTGTACGGCGAGCTGTGGCCCCAGGAGGACGGCAGCGCCGTCCTCAAGGTCGTCTGCGCGGGCCACCCCCTCCCCCTGCGCCTGCGCCCGGACGGCACGGTCGAGCCGGCCGCCGAACCCCAGCCGCTCCTCGGTGTCATGGAGGACCTGGAACTGTACGAGGAGATGGTCACCCTCGACCCCGGTGACGTACTCCTGTGCGTCACCGACGGCGTCACCGAGCGCCGCGAAGGCACCCGCATGCTCGGCGACGACGGTCTGGCCGAGGTCCTGGCCACCTGTACGGGCCTGACGGCCGGCGCGGTCGCCTCCCGCATCCTGCGCGCCGTGGAGCGCTTCGCCGCGGAACCGGCCTCCGACGACATGGCCATCCTCGCCATGCGCGTCCCGATGCCGCACACCCCCCTGTAGCAAGTACGGGAGTACACGAAAGGCCCCCGCCAACCGGCGGGGGCCTTTCGTGTGTTGAGCCCCAATACGGAATCGAACCGTAGACCTTCTCCTTACCATGGAGACGCTCTACCGACTGAGCTATTGGGGCCTGCGCTGCGCTGCGGCAACGGGGTAAAGCATACCCGAATCCGAAGGTGCTCCGAACACACCACTTCTCCGGGCAGGGCGGCGGACACGGCCGGGCCGGAAGTCCGCGTCAACGCGACCGTCCTGGTGGTGAAGTTCTTCGCCCACCCCCCAATAGCACCCCAAACAAAGATCCTAGAAGGCCGGCTGAAGAAGCCCGCCGAGCGCGTTGCAGGCAGCAACGACGCGCTGGAGATCCCTGCGCGACAGCGGCCCGCCGACGGGCAGTGCGAGCGTCTCGTCGGCGGCACGCTCGGTCTCGGGCAGACAGACCTCCTGTCGGAAGGCATGCAGTCGGTGTACGGGCGTCTTCACGGGCACCTGACACTCCACCCCCCTGCGCCGCACAGCGCGGGCGAAGGCGTCACGGTCGGGCCGCCCGTTCCCGGGAACCCGGACGACGTACTCATGATACGTATGCCCCGCACACGCTCCCGGCGTCCGCACCCCGGTGAGCCGCCGGTCCAAGTAAGCCGCCTGCACCTGTCGTTGAGCCAGCGCACTCCGATCAGGTCGGCCGTCCCCCTCACTGTGCTCCACCACAAGGAGCCCCCGCCGACGCCCGAGCTCCTGCAACGGCCGCACTCCGGCCAGGTATCCGAATCGCGGTACGGCAACAATGGCGGCCGTACGTGACGTCAGGGAAGCCTCAGCAGCCTCCGGATCAAGGCAGTACGTCGCCTCGTCAATGTCAGCGAAAACGGGCCGGGCACCAACAGCCAGCACAGCCTCGGCCACCTCGACGTTCCCGTACGCCGACACGATGACCTCGTCGCCGGCACCGACACCCGCGGACTTCAGCATTCGGATCGTCCCCATGTCTGGGGATGTTCGTCCTACAACATGAACACCAAGTAACAAGGCATAAAAAAACGCTGGTCCCTGAACCGAAGTTCAGGGACCAGCGTTGAATAATTGTTCGGCGGTGTCCTACTCTCCCACAGGGTCCCCCCTGCAGTACCATCGGCGCTGAAAGGCTTAGCTTCCGGGTTCGGAATGTAACCGGGCG
>NZ_JBSFTV010000032.1:0-99014 GCF_053591455.1 Streptomyces sp. NPDC003016 | reverse complement strand
CCCGGTGGCCTCCCGCAACACCAGTTCCTGGATGTCGGCGACGTAGATACGCGCCCGTTGCAGCCCGGCGTCACCGGCGTGCCGGTCTACCAGGGTCGGCAGCTCCTCGAACGCGGACAGATGACTGGCGCGCAACAAGGCGTGAAGCATGCGGGCGGAGTCCTCGAGCGAAGCCATAGGAGTCGACCTGTCAGACAGGGGCCGCCCGCATCCGCCCGCCGGCTCCACCACCCCGAGAGGCTGTCGCAGGGCCGGCGGACAGAACGAGGAGCCCGCGATGGACGTCACAGCCACATATGTCCCCGCCGCAGACCTCCACACCCAGCCGCCGTGCACCGGCGAGTCCAGCCAGTACGCACCCGTCGCAACCCCCGAGCGATCTCACGCCGGGAACCTTGCATGGCCGGCCAACACCCGGACCCGCGACAGGAACGCCAGTCAGCAGTAGCACGACCTCACTGAAACGCAGCCGTTAACAAGCAGCACGCAGGCCGAGCATCAGTTCTGACGATGCGGCCGGCCCGGGTTCTTCGCCTGCCCGGGCCGACTCACCAGGTCTTCGTACGCCCCCACCACCGACTCGTCACGGCGCCCAGCGCGCCCGCATCATCCGGTTGCCGGTGCGGTACCACGGCGTGTCCGCCGACTCCACGCGGCTTACCGCCCTGCCAGGGCACGCCTGGAGAAGACGGCCGCAGTAGTCGTATCCCGGCGGCCGGCGTAGACCAGGTAGACGGCGACCTGGGTGTTCTCGATCCTGCCTGCGGTGCTGGTGTACTGGCGCTGGACACCGACGGTGTCGGTGCCTTTCTTCACGTCGCCGGTCTCGTCGGCCACCAGCACCGCCTCGTCGTCGTGCAGATGCTCCACCACGTAGTCACTTACGTCGTCGCGGACCTGGTCGGCGTCCCACTTGGCGATGGTCCAGCAGTTCTTGCGCGGCAGGTCCGACAGCAGGCCGAGTACCAACTTCCGGGCCCAGCGCCGGGATTCGAACCGCGTGAACCGTCCCGCTATCCGACTCATCAGGCCCTCGAACGCCTCCTGCCAGCGGGCAGGGTTTACGCTGTGACCTGTGGCCACCGCATGATCTTCAGTCTTCACACACCGATGATCAACGGTGGCCGCACCCGTCTCCACAGCGCGTCAGGCGCGCGCAGCGTCTGCCTGCCATCCTGTGTCTGGAGGACTTGTGCAACGTGGCGAAGTCTGGTGGGTCCAGTTCGACGAGCGGAGGCTGGTCGTACTGCTGTCGGGAGACGACACGGCCGGTATCCGGATGATGCAGGTCGTCACTCCGGCGGGCGTCGACATCAGCGGTCTGGGCATCGAAGTGATGGTCGGCGCCAGTGAAGGTCTGCCGTTCGAAGGCGTGCTGCGGCTCGCGTTCCCGCGTCCAGGCTTCACCCCTTGCACGTGGCTGACCACTGTGTCCCGGGACGACCTGATAGAGCGGGCGGCCGTCCTGTCCTGCGTGAAGCTCAGCGAGATTGACGATGCCCTGCAACTCGCTGAACAAGCGCAGGAGCGGACCCCGGCAACAACCGCGAAGCTCAGCGAGATAAGGGACGCCCTCCGTCTCGGTGAACTCGGGTAGACGGAGAAGGAGCCGACGGCCGCGACGGCGTGGGCGATCTCGGGCGAGATGATCGACGCTGGCCACCTGTCGCCTCGGCGTCCCTCACCATCGAGATCACGAGCTACGGCTGGAGTACTAGGCCGTTTCGATCATCGGGCGGAGCGGGCGGAATCCGTCGGCGGTGGAATGGGGGTGGTTGTAGCCGCCGCGCCTGCTCCTTTTCAGACTGAGCTGGAGCGCATCGGCCCGCAGTCTTCAGGCAGGTCTGGGCGGATGGGGCCGGAGGCCGTGATCGGACATGTCCCCTTGCTGCGGTTCTCTCAGTAGTCGGTGGGCTCTAGATTTACGTCTTCCGGCTGCTCCTTTGCCAGGTGATGAGCAATCATGACCATGTCGACGTGCTCTTCCGCCGTGTTGAACGTGTATGGCGCGCGGCGGTCGGTCGGCGTTTCGGTCGCTACCCCGGTGACGGGCGCTGTCACGTTGTTAGGTGTGTGAGTGCCTGACGGCGCGTCGGGGCGTGGTGGGGCACTCACACACCTAACAACGTGACAGCGCCGATGCAGGCGCCTGCCCAGACCCAACACCACCAACGCCCCCGACCGACGTAACCGTGGACAAGATGCGTCACCACCGAGCGGTTCGAGAAGGCGTACACAGTCCGGGGCGGGTCGTTGGCGGGGCGTTGGTCAGGTGCCGGCGGGGGCACATATCGTCGGTGCCCCCGCGCGGCAGGACTGCTGCCCCGGCCCCCCGGGGCGGGTCGCGAAACGCCTATCGGGACGGTTGCGCTCCTGTGCGGTTCCGCAGACGGTCGGGAGGGGGGATAATCGGGTCCATGGTCATGCTCTCCTCCACAGGTGCGGCGTCCTCGGCCGCCGAGGTGCTGCACGCCCGGTACGCGGGCCGGCTGCCTGCCTCACTGGACAAGCTCGCAGGTCCGCAGCACGGCGTGGTCGAGCTGCCGCTGCACGTCGCCTGGTCTGGACTGCGCGCCTACGACCTGGACCGCCCACGTCTTCGCATGGGTCTGTACCGCACCGTCCTGGCCGAGGGGCAGCACGAGGACATCGTGTCCCTGCTGAACCGCGATCTCCTCCTGGTCCAGTGGCCCGTCCTGCGTACCCTGGTCAGCAGGCACCTGCGGCAGGTCTGGGAGGAAGCTTTTCCCGAGCTGACGACCGTGGGATCAGCCGCCGCGTGAAACTGAGCGACCTGCACCGTCGGCTCCTGGCCGCGGTCATCGACATCGGCTCCCCTTTCCCTCTCGTCCTTACCGGCGGGTATGCCGTGCAGGCTCACGGTCTCGTCGAGCGTCTGAGCCAGGATCTCGACGTCGCCACCGAGAACCCGGCTCCGATGGCGGAGATCATCGCCAGCCTGGAGCAGGGTCTGGTCTCGCGGGGCTGGGGTGTGCGCGTGATCGATGTAGACGCACTGTCGGCCCGTCTGATCGCCGCGGACCCGGACACCGGCGACGAGTGCGAGGTCGATGTCCTCAAAGAACACTTCTGGACGCCCCCGGCCCAGACCGAGTACGGGCCGGTCCTCGCCTTCGACTCCGTCATCGGCACCAAGGTCCGCGCCCTGGCCGACCGCGGCGCCGTCCGCGACTTGATCGATGTGCACGCAGCCTCCCGCCACCGCACCAGCAATGAGCTGGAACGGCTCGGCAGGCGGCACGGCCGCGAGGAGTTTCGCCTTCACGACCTCCGCGACCGGCTGATCGGTGCGGAGTGGGCCGACGACGACGAGTTCGCGGCGTACGGTCTCACCGAAGAGGAGACGGCCGAGCTGCGCGCGTGGGCCCAGCTTTGGGTGAGCGACTTGGAGCAGCGCCTGTACAACCACGACGACGAGGCATGACGGTTGGTCCCCCACCAAGCTGGCTCTCAGCGGCGCCGTCTCCTGCACCAGCATGTGCGGGCGGCGCCGGTCAGGTCTGCTGGCGGATGAGCGGGGAGCGCAGATGCTCCTCCCGGGCCTGTGCCAGCTCCCGGCCGTGCCGCTCGTTCGCCAGCCCCAGGGCAGGCGCGTGACGCAGACGCTCGAAAGTGCTGCTGATCGCGCCCTGACGAAAAGACGGATGCCTCGAACGACCTGGCGGCGGAGCTCTCCCGGGAGCAGACGGCGCTTTTGACGGCCATGGCGCACCAGTACCCCATGGAGGGGGTGTGGCCCGTCTGGCAGTTCACGGTCGCCACCCTGGACCAGTATGACCTCGACGCCGAAGAGCTAATCCGCTCCCTGCCCCGCGTCTGCTCCACCGGGCACGTCGGCCCGTCCTGCGGGCTCACCTCGCACATCAGCTTCCACATCGCCGCCGACGGCCGTCCCGCCCTCACCATCGCGGCGTGTCTCCACCTGCCCGTCGTGCCGCGGGGATCTCTTTCCGGCACCGGTCGCGGAGACCACCGTTCCCTGGGGATCAGGGAAGTCACGGTGCACCAGCGCCCTGATGCGTGCGCTCAAACCCGCCCGTATCCCCACGGCGTGGCCTCCACCCTTGCCCCGCCCACAAGGACGGTTCATTTCGCGCTGCTGAAGGACCAGGCCTCGATGTCGCGGTAGTGGATCGGCCCGGGGCCGCGGCCGAAGTTGCTGCCGACCAGGTGCAGACGCTCGGCCTGCCATGTGCGGCCGGTGAACGCGGAAAGCCCTGCGGCGGCCTGTACCGCGCTGGAAGCATCGCCGCGGCGCGAACGGGCGAGCGTCAGGTGGGGGTTCAGCGGCCGGTCCATGAAGCTGACGCCATGTTCCTTGACCAGCGCCCGCACCTCCCCGGCGAGCAGCCGCAGTCCTTCGAGGTCCCCGCCGATCCCGCTCCACAGCACACGCTCGTCGAAGTGCCCGCTGCCGCACAAAGTCAGGTGCAGAGGGTGGCGCCTCGCTGTGAATTCCGCGAGCGGCGGCCGCAAGAGCGAAACGGCTGACCTCGGCAGCTCACCGAGGAACGCCAGAGTAATGTGCCAGTCTTCGATGCGGTTCCACCGCATGCGCGGGTAGGCGTCATAGGCGGGCCGCAGCGCCTGCGCCAGCTCCTCCTTGGCGTCGTCGGGCGGAGCAAGGGCTATGAAGACGCGGACGGCCGTGGCCTGGATCTGTTCGTTCACAAAGGACTTCGTACACCACCGACGCCAGCCGCTGCCGTGCGTGGTGGGCTGTCGTTCGACGAGACGGAACGCCTGATGCTCGGAGGGGGGCTTGTTGGTGTGCCGGGTGGTGGCTGGCCTGGTGTGTTGTTGGGTGGGGTACCGGTTCGCATCGTGGTGACTGCCATAGTGGCGTAGTGCATCGTGAAGCTGCCTCCTGCCGCGTCGATGGCGGCGCCGACGCCGGCCAGCACGTCCTCCAGCCTGGTCTGCGGGAGCCGGGTGAAGGCGCCCTGGGTGGGTAGCTGATCCAGCCACTCGTCCCGTGTGCAGGGCCGTTGGCGGAAGTTGGTACCGCAGACGTTACGGCTCCCGCGCGCCCGCAAGCCGTTTCTCTGTCGCCGGTCAGGCTTTGGAGACGGTGCCCGCGCCCGCCGCGCGCACCATGAAGACGTCGATCGGATCTTGGACTTCCACTACGAATCCGTGGCGCTCGTAGAGCCGCTGGGCCGAACTGCCCCGCAAGACATTCAAACGGACGGTCATCCCCCGCGCGTCGGTGCGCTCCAGCAGCGTGCACAACACCGCTGATCCGAGCCCTCGGCCCTGATGCTGCGGAGCAAGGTAGAAATGCTCCAGCAACTGCCCACCGTCGACAGGCCGGACC
Organism: Streptomyces sp. NPDC003016; assembly: GCF_053591455.1. Lineage (NCBI taxonomy): Bacteria > Bacillati > Actinomycetota > Actinomycetes > Kitasatosporales > Streptomycetaceae > Streptomyces > Streptomyces sp. NPDC003016. The sequence goes on along the minus strand of NZ_JBSFTV010000032.1, from coordinate 93,676 downwards.
GTGACGCATCCTGTGAGTTCGCGGTCGATCATGATGACGGATGTGTGCTGTGTAGAGAAGGAATCCCGCAGCCGCTGCCGCACCCGGTGCTCGTCGTAGCGCCCGAGCCGCTCCAAATCTGCACGCATGACCACGGCCCGCAGCTCCGCGATCATCTCGACATCCGCTGCCTGCGCAGAACGCAGCATCCACCCCGAGCCATGCGCCGGCTCAATCCGTGCGGGCAGCACCACGTCCGACCGTGCCCCGCTCCCTATCGCCCCAGCATCCATGGCCGGAGTATCTCAGCCGGCCCGCTGTGAGCAGGTATACAGGGACACCGCCCCCAACCCGCACCGCTCGATTCCGCCGCGACCCCAATCGCGCACCACCTCGTAAAAGTCGGCGGCGTCCGGCTCGTTCTTGCCGTCCCCCAGCGACTTGCACAACTGCCGGTACAGCGCCGCCACCGCCGTCGGCCTCAGCTCGGAGGCGTCCTGCGGCGGGCTGCTCCAGCCCAGGGCGGTGGCCCGGCCGGGGTGGCGGGCGGTGCGCACCCACCAGTAGTGCTCCTCGGTCAGGGGTTGCGACGGCTCCACCGCCAGGGGAAGCGCCGGTCCCAACCGGTGGGGGTGGTGGCGAAGGTGCACCAGCCGTCGACCTTCAGCTGGTCGAGGTGGAGGTCCTGCTGAACCAGGCATCGTCGGAGAAGGATGCCGCACCGAACTGGGCGGTGCCGATATGGGGCTTGCCGGTGGTGGGGTCGCGTAGGGCGACGAGTAACTGACCCAGCAGTTCAGGGGTGAAGGGGGTGGCGCGGTGGTCGATGTCGGCGCCGGGTGACAGCGCCGCGAGGTAGGCGGCGCGGTCGGCCTCGTCGAGGTGGTCCAGCCACTGACAGGAGAAGCCCTTCGGACTTATCCGGAGGGAGGAATCACCTACAGGTCCAGCACTGCCTGGAGGGACTGGCTGACCCGCCTCATCGCGTCCGTGCCGACCGTCCCGATCAGCTTTGCGCCCTCGAAACGGGTGGTGCGTAGCTGCTGGATGTCGACGGCGACCGCGGTGCATGCCATCGGCTCTTCGAGGGCTACGGACATCAGGGTGTCCGGGAAGCGGCCGAAGGGGTGCAGCACGATCGCGAGCACCGCGCCATACGCCTGTTCCAGGCCGTCGAGCGAGACGACGAGGACACTCCGGCCGTCAGTGAGCGTCCAGATTTCCCCACGCTTCACAGGGTGTCGCCCTCGCCGCCCAGCTCGTCGCCGAGACCGAGCTGGGCGAGATGCTGGGCAGCGTCGAGGACGGCCTGGCGGCGTGCGGCGCGGACGATGTACGCGTTGAGGGAGAGCCCCGCCGCCTCCGCGCCGGCGCGGATCGACGGATCGAGATCATCGGGAATGCGCAGAGTCATCACAGTCATGCCACCAATTCAGCAACCAAAAAACGGTTGCACAGATAGTGGCACTCGTTTCCTCTGGCTGTGCGGCTGACGGGGGCAGCGGCGGTCAGGGCGGTCAGCGGCGTGGCGTGTTCAGGGGGATGTGGCCAGTCTTCAGGCTACGAGGGAGGGACAGTCACCGTCTCACCTACGACCGTCGCGGCGCCGTACCTCACCCTGCCGACCGCCGACCGCCTCCGCCGCCAGCTGGCAGTGCTGCCATGCCCCGCCGTTTCCGCGCCTTCCGCTCCGCCGCGGCCACCACCGGCGAGCTCCTGCTCATCCTGGTCCCGTCCCGTCCCGGTCCCACTGCCGAGTGCCGCCGTGCCGCGGCCGCCACCCGCCGACGCGAGCGCTGGTGCCTGCGGCCTTGGCCGACCGACCGGCCGGCCCCCGGCCCGCCGCCGTTCCCGCCGGTCGGCACCCCGCTGTCCGGCCGCCGTGCCCCGACCGCTCCCAGCCCACAGCGCCTCTTGGCCGCCCGGCGCCCGCCGTGCGGCCTCCGCGTCCGTCCACCGGGCTTCCGCCGCGACCGCGGCCCCTTGCGGCTTTCTGCCGTCCGCGTCTCCAGCTCTGTCCCCGGCCGCTCCCGCGCGCGGCCTCCGTCCCGGCGGCCTGCGGACCGCGTGCCCGTTGCGTCTCGGGCCCCGCGTTCCTGTTTGGCGTCACGTAGCACTGTGCAGGGATGGAACGTGTCGGGTGCTGATGTGGCGCGGCTCGCCGCAAGGCCTTGGGGGGACGCGCATGGGTTGGGCGATGAACAACGATTACGCCGCCGTTGTGACAACGATCAACGCGGCTGTCCTGCTCGTGGGGCCGGATGGCTTCCGCCTCCTCGATACTGAACGTCGCCCAACCGGTCAGCGGCACTCCAGAAAGACCTGATGGGCAGACAGGAAACTCAGCTCAAGTCAGCATCAGTACCGCCAGAGACCGCCTGAGGCCGCTACGGACCACCAAAGGGCACTACCCCGAATACCAGCTCTGACCAGGCAAAACCCAGTCCAGGAGACTGGTTGACAGACTTCCCGGGAGGAACCGTTGAAGATGCTCATCAACGTGGCAGAGACGGTCGTCGCGGATGCGCTGCGCGGAATGGCCGCCGCGCATCCCCAGCTCGCGGTCGATGTGGAGAACCGCGTCGTCGTACGGCGCGACGCACCCGTCGCGGACACCGTGGGCCTCGTGTCGGGTGGGGGCAGCGGGCACGAACCGCTGCACGGCGGGTTCGTCGGACCCGGGATGCTGTCCGCCGCCTGTCCCGGCGAGGTGTTCACGTCGCCCGTTCCCGACCAGATGGTGCGGGCCGCGGCCGCGGTCGACAGCGGGCAGGGGGTGCTGTTCGTCGTCAAGAACTACACCGGCGACGTACTCAACTTCGACATGGCCGCCGAGCTGGCGGAGGACGAGGGCGTCCGGGTCGCCAAGGTCGTCGTCAATGACGACGTCGCCGTGACCGACAGTCTCTTCACGGCGGGCCGGCGCGGTACGGGCGCGACGCTCTTCGTCGAGAAGATCGCGGGCGCCGCCGCCGAGGAGGGCGCACCGCTGGACCGGGTGGCGGCCGTCGCGCGGCAGGTCAACGAGTCCTCCCGGAGTTTCGGGGTCGCGCTCAGCTCCGTCACCACGCCCGCGAAGGGTTCCCCGACCTTCGATCTGCCGCCCGGCGAACTCGAGTTGGGCATCGGCATCCATGGCGAGCCGGGCCGGGAGCGGCGGCCGATGATGACCTCGGGCGAGATCGCGGACTTCGTGGTCGACACGGTGCTGGAGGATCTGCGGCCGACACGGCCCGTGCTCGTACTCGTCAACGGGATGGGCGCCACTCCGCTGCTGGAGCTGTACGGATTCAACGCCGAGGTGCAGCGCGTGCTGTCCGAGCGGGGTGTCGCCGTGGCCCGTACGCTCGTCGGGAACTACGTCACCTCGCTGGACATGGCGGGCTGCTCGGTGACGCTCTGCCAGGTCGACGAGGAACTGCTGCGCCTGTGGGACGCGCCGGTCGAGACCGCCGCGCTGCGCTGGGGGCGTTGACCCGTACGCATGGAACGCGTAACCGAACGCGTCACCGTCGAACGATCGCGTGAAGGAGACCTTGTGCTGGTGCTCGACACCGAATTCTTCCGTCGCTGGATGTCCGCCACGGCGGCCGCCGTGGACCGCGAGGCCGGCCGCCTCACCGAGCTGGACTCGGCCATCGGCGACGCCGATCACGGCAGCAACCTGCAACGCGGCTTCGCGGCCGTCGCCGCCGCGCTGGACGAGGAACCCCCCGGCACGCCCGGCGCCGTACTGGCGCTCGCGGGGCGGCAGTTGATCTCGACCGTCGGCGGGGCCTCCGGGCCGTTGTACGGAACGCTGTTGCGGCGTACGGGCAAGGCGCTCGGCGACGGGGGCGAGGTGACGCCCGAGCAGCTCGCCGAGGCGCTGCGGGCGGGGGCCGACGCGGTGGCGCAGCTGGGCGGGGCGAAGGCCGGGGACAAAACGATGCTGGACGCGCTGATTCCGGCGGTCGGTGCGCTCAGGGAGTCGCTGTCGTTCGGCGCGGCGCGGGCCGCGGCGGACGAGGGGGCGCTCGCGACCGTACCGCTGCGGGCGCGCAAGGGCAGGGCGAGTTATCTGGGGGAACGGAGCATCGGGCACCAGGATCCGGGCGCGACCTCGTCGGCGCTGCTGATCGGCGCGCTCGCCGACACGGCTGATTCCACGGAGGAGCACGCGTGAGCGGGGGGGACGGGAAGAGCGGCAGGGGCGAGAGCGGGGGGAAGGCGGTCGGGATCGTGCTCGTCTCGCACAGCGCGTCGGTCGCGGCGTCCGTCGCCGAGCTGGCGAAGGGGCTCGCGGGCGGCAAGGACACCGCGCCGGTGGCCGCCGCGGGCGGTACGCCCGACGGGGGGCTCGGCACCAGTGCGGAGCTGATCGCGGAGGCGGCCGGGTCGGTCGACGGCGGCGCGGGCGTCGCCGTGCTGGTCGACCTGGGCAGCGCGGTGCTCACCGTGAAGGCGCTGCTGGCCGAGGGCGACGAACTGCCGGACGGGGCACGGCTGGTGGACGCGCCGTTCGTGGAGGGCGCGGTGGCCGCGGTGGTCACCGCGTCGGCGGGCGCGGACCTGGACGCGGTGGAGGCTGCGGCCAAGGAGGCGTACGACTACCGCAAGGTGTGAGCGAGGTGCGGGAGGGGGCGGCGCCCGAGGCAGGAAAACCTTGCCCCGGGCGCCGCCGGTCGCGCGGAACCGCCGTCCTGTGTCACAGGTCATGGGCAGGGGGCGTGGGTGGTGGGGCGTGGGTCATGCGCTGGGTGCGGCCGATGCCACGATGCGGATCTCGGTGCGCTGTGTCGTGCCGTTGACCGTTGCCGCGAGGACGACCGCGCCCGGCCGCAGCGCCGTCAGGGTTCCCGTGGCCGGGTCGAAGGCCGCCCGGTGGCGGGGGCGGGCGTCCTCCGCGGGGCCGATGTGGAGGTCCGGGGAGCCCGTCCAGTCCGCGCTCAGCGGGAAGGCGACCGGGACCCGGCGCGAGCCCTGGGTGACGGTCGCCGTCACGGCCGCGCTGCGACCGGGGGCCAGTACGGAGGGCGCGTCGAGTGCCAGGGCGTCCACGTGGGCGCGGGTCTGGACCGACATCCAGTCGGGTCCGCCCGCCCAGGGGCGCTGCCGGGCCGCCGCCTGTTCGGCGCGTGAGACCCGGTCGACGCCCACCAGCGACCAGCCGGTGAAGCCGCCCTCGTCCGGCGGTCCCGCAGGCGCCTTGCCGGAGTTGCCGTTGACCAGGTACGGGACGCCGTCCACGCGCGCGGCGTGGAAGACCCCCACGTGGCTGCCGATGAGGCTCGCGCCCTTCCCGGTCGTACGCCGGAACGCGGACAGCCACCCCTCGATCAGCGCCGCCTCCTTGCGGTCGCCCAGCTGGCTGCCCTTCTGTGCGGTCGGGTCGCGCGGCGGGACGTGTTCCACCAGGACGACCGAGCCGATCCGCTCGTCCTTCGCCGCCGCTTCGAGCTGCGCGCGCAGGTTCTTGATCTGTGCGAAGCCGCCGCCCCGCAGGCTCAGGCTCGACGTGTCGAGGGTGACGAAGCGGGTGCCTTCGTGGTCGAACGTCCGGTGGGCCGGGCCGAATTCGGCGACGAAGTTGTCGATCTTCCCGCCCATCACCTCGTGGTTTCCGGGGACGTAGTACCAGGGCAGGGCGTCGCCCAGTTCCTCCGTCAGGACGCGGCGGGCGAAGGCGAGGTCGGCCGGTGAGCCCTCGTCGACGAGGTCGCCGTTGACGACCAGGAAGTCCGGCTTCGCCGCCTTGATCTCACGCAGCGTACGGCGCGCCTGCGCCACGATGGCGCTGTCCGGGTCGCGGGCGACGAACTGGGCGTCGGACACCACCGCGAACTGCCAGTCCCTGCCCTCCGTCCCGGCCTCGGGATCGATGAGCGGGTCGGCCGGGACGGGCTGCTCGGGCAGGTCGACCGTGGGCGGCACCTGCGCCGTCAGCGTGTCGATGACGATCTCGCCCGCGTACTGCTTGGCTGCCGCCGTCTCGGCCAGGTAGAACCGGTGCACCTTCAGCGGCGTCGCCGCCCCCGGCGGTACGGCGAAGGTCACCTGCCGCCAGCCGGTCCAGGTGAGGAACGGACCGCGCAGCAACTGGTCGGAGCCCGCCGCGTCCTTCAGGTGCAGCGTCGGCCAGGCACCCCTGTCGTCTCCCTTGATCCACATCCTGAAGGACTGGGGCCGGCCCGCCACGGCGACCGGCCGCGGCGGGTTGGCGTAGGCGGCGCGGGTCGCCGTCGACTGCGTGAAGTCGTACGTGAGCTTCAGCCCGGTACCGGTGTGGCCTTCGGGGGCCGCCGCGACCGAGCCGCTCGCGCGGGCCTGGCCGAAGGTCCAGGACGCGGCGTCGTCGAACGCGGACACCGCCTGCTCGGCCAGGCCGACGCTGACGGCGAGTGCGGTGACGACGCCTCCTGCGGTGGCCTCGATCCGGCCCGCGGCGCCGCTGCCCGTGCGCGACGTGACGGTGAAGTTGCCCCGGCCGTCGTCACGGACGTCGAAGAGCGAACGGTCGTAGTCGAGTGTGACGTCACGCGGTTCCACCGGGGCGCTGGTGCCGTGGGCGTCGTACCCGACGATGCCGAACGTGCCGCTCGCCTCCGCGTCCGCCAGCCCCACCCGCCGCGTGGTCGGCTCGATGCGGGCGAGGTCGTCGAGGACGGTCAGCCGCATGTCGCCTTCGGCGGGGCCCCGGTGCGCCCGCACCTGTGTGGTGCCGCCGCGGCGCGCCGTGAACAGCCCGTCGTCGTCGACCTGACCCACGGACGCGCGGGCGCTGTGCCAGCGCGGTTCTCCGGCCGCCGGGCCGTACGTCTCGTCGTAACCGGCGGCGGTGAGCCGGCGGGTCAGGCCGGGGAAGACCCGTTCGGGGTGGCCGCCCCTGACGGGGTCCGCGGTGGGTGCGCTGCCGGCCGGCGTACGCGTCTCGACCCAGTAGCCGCGCAGGTGTCCGCTGCCGTCGGGGGCGGTGAGGGCGAGGCCGTTGGGTACGGTGCGTTCGCTGCCGTCGGACGGGCTGTTCTCCACCTGGAGCGCGTCGCTGCCGGGTTCGCGCGCGATCAGCGTCGACGAGCCGCCGCCGTCGAGGTTCAGCGCGCTGTGCGATCCGGCGCGCTTCATCATCAGGGCGAGTTCGGTGAGGGTGACGCCACCGCTGTCGGCCTGGCGGCCGTCGACGGTGACCACCTGCATCTCACTGCCGTCCTCGGAGAATCCGACGGCGGTACGGGGCGCGGCGGTGTTGTTGCCCTGGCCGTCGTGGTTCTGCGGTACGCCGTCCACGACGAGCAGTTCGCGGCCGCCGACGGCGGTGCGCGGTACGGGCCCGCTGTCGGTGCGCGCCCGGTACTCCATCCGCACCGGGTCACCCGGTTCGAGCGCCTCGAGGACGGCCGCCCCGGCCTCACGGCCGACGAGGACCGTGGTGCCCTCGGGGACGGGCCCGGTGCCGGGTCCGTCCGTCACCTCGACGACCTTTCCGTCCCGTACGACCGCTTCGGCGACGGGGGTCGCGGCGTCCACCGTCAGGGCGCGGTCGGCCGTGCCCCAGCCCGAGTTGTACGCCCCCACTCCCCCGGCCGGCACATCGGCCGCGTTGTACGACGCCAGGGGGTGCGTCCCGGCGGGCAGGGCGAGGGTTCCCTCGAAGTACAGCCGGAGGACGCGGCCCGCGCTCCCGGGGCCGATGCCGACGGCCCGGTTGTTGCCCGGGGCCGGGGAGTGGACCGTCTCGCCGTCCTTGATGCCGGGGCCCTGCGGGGCGCCGGTCTGGTTGATGTCGAAGAAGTCCGCGTTGATGGCGGCGACGGTACGGCGGCCCGCGCCCGGGTCGTGCGCGGCGGCGAGTTCGGAGACCGAACGGCGGTCGGAGACCTTGCCGGAGTGGAGGTAGCCGGCGCGTACGCCGCTGCCGTCGAGGTCGACGGAGAGCGTGTCGACGCGGAGCCATGTGTCGGATTCGAGGCGGTCGTACGAGTGGAGGCGGACGCCCGGGGCGAGGGGGCGGGCGCTGCGGGCGGTCTCGATGCCGTCGCCGTCGACGACGGATCGCGGGCTGCCGGCCGGGGTGCTCGCGGGGGGTGGGGCGACGGGCCGGAGGACTTCCGCGGAGTTGCGGGGCCGGGGGTCGGGGGTCGTGTCGGCGGCCGCGGGGGCGATCGCCCCGGCTGTGAGCGCGGTCACCGTCGCGAGGAGCACGACGGGCCGTCCGAGGGTGCCGAATGTGCCGAGGCCCATAAATCCTCCTGAGGAATAGCCGGTTGGACGGGCGCTGCACGCTGCCGCCACAGCATTGCCGCGCGTACACCGGCGTACCAGGGGTTGGTGGAAACCTCGGGGAGAACATGCGGTACCGACGGGGTGACGACGGACCGGGTCCGCACCACCGGCCGTGCGTACACCTCCGGGGCGATCCGCGTGCGCTCGGCTTCCGGAGCCGGGTCGCGGGGCCGGGTCGCAGGGCTGGGTCAGAGGGCTGGGTCACGGACGGCCGCCGGGCGGTGCGTCCTGGAACGGAAGAAGTCCTGGGACGGGGAAGTCCTGGGCGCGGGGTGACGCGGCCGGGCAGACTCACCAGGCATGACCGATCCGAATCCTGACGGCGCCGGCCCTTCCCCCGAACCGCCCTCCTGGCCGTACTGCGGGCACGGCGCCGAACCGGCCGCCGGCGACCCGGTCGGCTGCCGAGGCCGCGCGGTGGACCCGTACCCGGTGTGTCCGGCCCACCTGGAGGCCGGCGACCGCACCGCCTATCTGGCCCGTCTGGTCCCCGGCGCCGACATCGACCACCGGGGCACCCCCTTCACCGAGCACCTCCTCGGCGCTCTGCTGAGCGCGGTCCGGGACCCGGTGACCGGTCGGCCCCACTTCGGCGACGCGCTGTTCGACGACGCGACGTTCACCGGCGACGCGGGGTTCGACGACGCGACGTTCACCGGCGGCGCGGGGTTCGACGGCGTGACCTTCGCCGGTGACGCCGGGTTCCGCCGCGCGGTCTTCGCCGGCGACGCGGGGTTCCGCCGCGCGGTCTTCACCGGCAACGCGGGGTTCCGCGACGCGGTGTTCACCGGCAACGCGGGATTCCGCCGCGCGGCCTTCGGCGGCGACGCGGGGTTCCGCCGCGTCGCGTTCACCGGCGACGCCAGATTCGACAACGCGGACTTCACCGGCGACGCCAGGTTCGACGGCGCGGCCTTCACCGGCAACGCGGGGTTCGACGGCGCGGACTTCGCCGGCAACGCCAGGTTCGACGACGCGGCGTTCACCAGCAACGCCTGGTTCCGTCGGACGGCCTTCACCGGCAACGCCTGGTTCAGCAGCGCCGCCTTCACCGGCGACGCCTGGTTCGACAGCGCGGCCTTCGCCGACACCGCCAGGTTCGACGGCGCGGCCTTCACCGGCAACGCCAGGTTCCACGACGCGACGTTCACCGGCACCGCCTGGTTCCACAGTGCGACGTTCACCGGCACCACCTGGTACCACGGCGCGACGTTCACCGGTGACGCGGGCTTCCTCGGCGCGACGTTCGCCGGCCACGCCTGGTACCACGACGCGACGTTCACCCGCGACGCCAGGTTCGACGACGCGACGTTCAGCGGTGACGCCGGGTTCGACGGTACGACGTTCACCGGTGACGCCGGGTTCCGCGGCGCGACGTTCGAGACGGCCTCCGAGCTCGGGCCGCTGGTCTGCGGGGGCGTCCTGGAACTGTCGGGCGCGGTGTTCGCTCACCCGGTGACCGTCGAGGCGGCAACGCCCCGCCTGCTGTGCCGGCGGACCCGGTGGGCCTCCACCGCGGCGCTGCGGCTGCGCTACGCCACGGTGGACCTGAGCGACGCGGTGCTCGAGTATCCACTGAGCGTCACCGCCCGGCCCGGCCCCTTCACCCAGGCCGACCGCCGGCCGCTGGACGAAGCCGCCCTGGGCGGGGCGCCGGCCGGCGTGCGGCTGGCGACGCTGCGCGGCACCGACGCCGCGCACCTGGTCCTGACCGATGTCGACCTGACGCGGTGCCTGTTCGCCGGAACCGTCCACCTGGACCAGTTGAGGATGGAAGGCGAATGCCCGATGGCCCCTGCTCCCGCGGGGTTTTGGCGGCGCGGCTGGCGGCCGGTGCGGTGGACACCGCGTCACGCCCTGGCGGAGGAGCACCACTGGCGTGCGGCCGGCGGGTACAGCGGCTGGACGCCGTCACCGGGCGGGCAGCCGCACGTGCCGGGGCCGGCCGCGCTGGGACCGGTGTACCGGCAGTTGCGCAAAGCGTTCGAGGACGGCAAGAACGAGCCGGACGCCGCGGATTTCTACTACGGCGAGATGGAGATGCGCCGCAAGGACCGCAAGCGGCCCCGGGGCGAGCGGGTTCTGCTCGGCCTGTACTGGAGCCTGTCCGGGTACGGGCTGCGGGCCTCCCGTACGCTCGGCTGGCTGCTGCTCGCCACGGTCGTCACCGTGGCGGTGATGACGCTGTGGGGCCTGCCGGAGGACGACCCGAAACCCGGCAGCACCGGCACCGTCACCGGTTCGCGCATCTCACTGACGACGGACACGCCCGAGCCGGTCAACCCCGACGGGCCCCTGGCCGGGCGCGTGACGACGGAGCGGTTCGAGAAGTCCCTGCGGGTGGTGATCAACTCCGTGGTCTTCCGCAGCAGCGGCCAGAACCTCACCACCGCCGGCACCTACGCCGAGATGGCCTCCCGTATCACCGAGCCGGTCCTGCTCGGTCTGGCCGTCCTCGCCGTCCGCGGCCGCGTCAAACGGTAGACGGGCCGGTGCTTCGCCCCGGACACCTGCGGGCACCACACCGGCTGGAGCGGCTTCGCCCAGTCCTTCGCCGGGGGTCTGGAGGACGCTCCTGCCCGCCGGGTCGTACAGCTCTGCGCGGGCGGCCCCTGAGCCGCCGTGGCACACGCCCTGCTCACCCTCGGCGCCGGCCACGTCACCCTCGTCGACGCCGGCCGGGACCGCGCCACGGCCCTCGCCGCCGAACTGACCGGACGCTTCGGCGCCGGGCGGGCGTACGCCGCCCCGCAGGACCGGCTCGCCACGCTGTTCGCCGGGGCCGACGGGCTGGTGCAGCCACGCCCACCGGCATGGCGCACCCCCCGGGTCTCCCCCCTTCCCCGCCGAACCGCTGCACCCGGGGCTCTGAGTCGCCGACGTGGTCGACCGGCCGCTCGACACCGAGCTGCTGCGCGCGGCGCCCGCCCTGGGCTGCCGCATCCTGGACGGTGGCGGCATGGCCGTCTTCCAGGCCGCACACGCCTTCCGGCTGTTCACCGGACGCGAGCCCGACCCGGTCAGGACGCTCGCCCACATGGCCGCCCCCGTCGCCTCCCAGGCAGGAGCCCCTCATGCGCAAGTCCATCGCCACCGTCTCCGTCAGCGGCTGCCTGACCGAGAAGCTGGAGGCCGTCGCCCGGGCCGGGTTCGACGGCGTGGAAATCTTCGAGAACGACCTGCTGGGCTGCCCGCTGCCGCCCGAGCGGATCCGCGAGCGAGCCGAAGGACTGGGGCTGGGGATCGACCTCTACCAGCCCTTCCGCGACTTCGAGGCGGTCGCCCCCGACCGGCTCGCGGACAATCTGCGGCGGGCCGAGCACAAGTTCCGGGTGATGGAGCGGCTCGGCGCCGACACGCTGCTGGTCTGCTCGAACGCCTCCCCCGGCGCCGTCGACGACGACGCGCTCGCCGCGGAGCAGCTGCGCCTGCTCGCCGGGCGGGCGGCCGAGCACGGCATCAGGATCGCGTACGAGGCCCTGGCGTGGGGCCTGCACGTCGGCACGTACCTGCACGCCTGGCGGATCGTACGGATGGCCGGCCACCCGAACCTGGGCACCTGTCTGGACAGCTTCCACATCCTGTCGCGCGGTTCGGACCCCGGCGGCATCGAGGCCATCCCCGGCGACAAGATCTTCTTCCTCCAGCTCGCCGACGCCCCGCTGCTCGCCATGGACGTACTCCAGTGGAGCCGCCACTACCGCTGCTTCCCCGGCCAGGGCGGTTTCGACCTCACCGGGCTGCTCGCCCATGTCCTGCGCACCGGTTACACGGGCCCGCTGTCGCTGGAGGTCTTCAACGACAGCTTCCGGCAGGCCGACACCGGGCGGACGGCCGTCGACGCGATGCGGTCCCTGATCGCCCTGGAGGAGTCCGTCGCGCAGGTGCTCGGCACCGGCTCGCCCCTCCCCCGCCCCGCGCAGTCCGACGGCTTCGCCTTCGCCGAGCTGGCCACCCGTGACCACCACCGCCTCGGCGGGCTGCTCGGTGCGCTGGGGTTCGCCCGTACGGGACAGCACGAGACCAAGCCGGTCGAGCTGTGGGAGCAGGGCCGGGCCAGGATCCTGCTCAGCCGCACCCATCCCGACAGCCCCGTCGACACCTCCCTGGTGGCCGTCGGCCTGGAGGCCCCGGACCCCGCGCTCTGCGTCGCGCGCGCCACGTCCCTGCTCTCGCCCGTGCTCCCCCGCCACCGCGCCCCCGACGAGGCGCCGCTCGACGCCGTCGCGGCGCCGGACGGCACCGAACTGTTCTTCTGCGGCGCCGGGCAGCCGGTCTGGCGCGAGGACTTCGATCCGGCGACGCCGCCCGCGGGCCACATCAGCCGCATCGACCACGTGGCGCTGAGCCATCCCTGGGACCAGTTCGACGAGGCGGCCCTGTTCTACCGTTCGGTCCTCGGGCTGCGGCCGCACGAGAGCGTCGAAGCGGCCGATCCGTACGGTCTGCTGCGCAGCCGTGCCATGTCCAACGCCACCGGCACGGTCCGCCTCGCGCTCACCGTCGCGCACGTCGGAGCGGCGCGGGAGCTGCCCGGGCAGCACATCGCGCTGGCCGACGACGACATCGTCGCGACCGCGCGCCGGCTCCGGGCCCTGCCCGACGACGTACTGCTGCCCATTCCCGACAACTACTACGACGACCTGCGGGCCCGCTACGACCTGGGCGAGGCGCGCCACCGGGAACTGCGCGAGCTCGGGCTGCTGTACGACAGGGCCGGCGAGGCCGACGGCGGCGGCGAGTTCCTGCACTTCTACACCGTCACCGTCGGCCGGGTCTTCTTCGAGGTCGTGCAGCGCATCGGCTGCTACCGCGGTTTCGGCCTGTCCAACACCCCCGTACGGCTCGCCGCCCAGCACGCTCCCGCGCCCGCCCCCCGCTGTGGACGGTGACCGGCCCGCGCCCTGGGACGGGGGCCTCAACGCGTCGACCCGTGGAGCTCCGTGACCTCGAGGCCGCCACGCGGGAATTCGCGCGGCAGGGCTGCACCGGCGCCGGGGTGGACGAGATCGCGTCGCTCATGCGCACCACCAAGCGCATGATCTATTACTGCTTCGGCTACTGCTTCGACAGCGAGGAGCAGCTCTGCACGGCTGTCCTGGAGCATGCCTACGCCGAAGTACGCGGCGCGAAGAACGCCCTCGACGTCGACCGGCTCGGTCCTGTCGAGGCGGTCCGCACGCTCGCCGAGCCGACCTTCGACCACCACGACGCGCACCCCGACTCCATCCGCCTGGTGGGCACCGAGAACACCCACCGGGCCGAGCACGTCCGCAAGTCGCCGGCGCCGGCGAACCTCGGTACGCCCGCGCTCGGCGCGATCAGCCGGATCGGGGAGGCGGGGCGCACGAGCGGCGACTTCGTCGCCTCGGCCGACGCCATCGACGTACACATGGTGATCAGCGCGTTCCGTGTCGTGCGGATCGCCGACCAGCACACCTTCGAGGCCCTGTTCGGCCACGCCCTCACCGCCGCGGAGCACCGCGCCCGCCACCGCCGCATGCTCGGCGACACGGTCGCGGCGTACCTCACCGAAGGGGCGCGCCACCCGGGTCCGCGGCCGGCCGCGTGAAGGTTGGTCAGCCGGGCACCGTCGCCGGGTCCGGGTGCGGCGTGCCCAGATAGGGGAAGTCGAGGAGCAGGTCGGTGTGCGGGCCGATGTGGTCACCGGCGATCTTCCCGCCCGAGACCATGGCCAGCCGGGCGGAGGTGACGTCGTCGGTGGGCGTCCGGCCGTTGGGGTAGGCGGCGCCGAGGTCGCGGTCGAAGCGCAGGATGTCCGGCAACACCGTGAGCAGGACCTCCTCGGCGGCCTGGGCGTCGTAGCCGCCGGTGTGCCGGAGCACCTCCCGCCACGCGTCGTGGTACGTGTCCCAGTCGTGGACGGGCTCCCCCTCGTTGTACGCCTCCTTCACCTCGTCCGCGTTGAAGTACGCCGTCAGGGAGGGGTGGGCGCCGCGGTCGACGGACCTGAGCCGGCCGTCCTGCCACAGGCTCACCCGTGCCCACACCCCGATGAGGGGGTCGGGGCACAGTTCGTCGCTCGGGACCTCCAGCACGATGGAGAGGACGTTCTTGTCGGCCCCCCAGTCCACCCCGGTCCACTGGAAGTCCTTGAGGATGCCGTCGAGGTCGGCGAAGAACGGATCGCTGCGCAGACCGGCGAAGAACAGGTAGGGCCCGGACTCGGCCACGCGGGGCTCCGCCCCGGAGGCGACCGGCACGTCGGTGAAGATCTGCTGCCCGCCGGGTTCGGGGGTGCGGGCCTGCGCCCCCGTCGCCCAGTACGCGGTCGCGGTCTGCTGCCCGTCGCGGGGCGGGGAGAAGACGAAGCTGAACGCCGCATCGGCCAGGGCGTCGCCGTCCACGTCGACATTGATGCGGTAGACCGCGTCCGGATGGAACACCGCGCCCGCGGCCGGGGCCAGCGGATGCACGTTCATGATCAGAGCGGTGCGCTCACCCGGCACCGTGAACACGAACAGATCCGTCAGGTCCAGCCGCGGATCGTCCATGGGCGACCGCAGGTTCGGCCCACTGAGGTGATGAGACATGTCTCCCACCCTCCGCCCCCGGCCCCTTCGGCGCACGGTGGCGCCCGCCATACGTGCGCGCGGTGTACGGCGGGACGCCGCCCCCGTACGGTATGGGGCGCACCGTCCAGAACACGCATCTGGAGGACCGGGCCCATGACCGTACCCACGCACCGGTGGCCACGGCGCCGTCTCCTGCCCGCCGCACTGGCGCTGGCCTCGGTGTCCTTCCTGCTCCCGTGGCTGATGCCCGCGTCGGACGCGGTCACGTCCTCGCAGGACGCCTGCCGCACCGTCGGCGACAGCATGCCGCGCGGTGACTGCGGGCCGTTCCGGCAGGTCTTCGCCGAGAACTTCAACGGGGACACGGTGCCGCTCGGATCGTTCAGCGGCTGCGACCACCACGCGGACACGAAGGACGCGTACTGCGCCGGCCTGGAGGGCACCTACCGGGACGAGTGGTGGGCGTACCCGAGCGGCTGGCAGGACACCGCGACGTCCGGCGCCGACGGCAACTCCGTCCGGTCCGTGGGCGGCGCCTACCACCCGGAGGACACCGTCAGCGTCGGCCCCGTCGGCAACGGCGACGGCCGGATGAGCATCCGGATGTGGCGGCCCGAGGACGGCGGGCCCGTCCATGCCGCCGCGGTCGTGCCGAAGAAGCTGATGGAGCAGACGTACGGGAAGTTCAGCGAGCGGTTCCGGGTGGTGAAGGCCGCGCCCGGCTACAAGTCGGCGCACCTCTGGTACGGAAACGGGTGCGAGATCGACTATCCGGAGCAGAACTGGACCGACACGATCACGGCGTTCACGCACCCGTGCGACGGCGGCCGGCAGGACATGTTCGCCACCGGAGCCCGCTGGACGGACTGGCACACGACGTCCGTCGAGTGGACGCCGGACGAGATCCGCTACTACCTGGACGGTGTGCCCGTCGGGTCGAGCACACGGGGCGTGCCGTCCGGGCCGCTGTCCTGGGTCCTGCAGAACGAGAGCGCGCTGTACGGGCCGCCCGCCGCCCCCGGCTCGTCGGCGCAGCTCGACATCACCTGGGTCGCCGGTTACGCGTACGAGGGCGAGGGCGCCGCGCACGAGGACGGGCGGGAGGACGGGCCGGAGGACGGGCCGGAGGACGGGCCGGAGGGCGGCTGAGCCCGCGGGCGGGGTGCCCCGTCGGCGGTGCCGCGCCGCCCGCGTCCGGCTACGCCCCGGTGAGCTCGCGCACCGTGGCCATGTCGCTGAACGGAATCAGCCGCTCCCCGACGATCTGGTACGGCTCGCTGCCCTTCCCCGCGATCAGCACGATGTCGTCCGGCCCGGTCACGGACAGCGCGTGGGCGATGGCGCTGCGGCGGTCGGCGTACCGTTCGAACGGCGTGCCGGTCGCCAGGAGACCGGGGGTGATCTGGTCCAGGATGTCCTCGGGATCCTCGTTCCTGGGGTTGTCCGAGGTCAGGACGCACAGGTCGGAGTGGGTCCCGGCGATCTCGCCCATCTCGGCGCGCTTGGTGGTGTCGCGGTCCCCGCCACAGCCGAAGACGGTGACGACCCGCCCCTTGGCGAAGCCCCGGATGGTGGTCAGGACCTTCTCCAGCGAGTCCGGGGAGTGCGCGTAGTCCACGATCACGGACGTGCCGCCCGGTGTCTCGAAGCGTTCGAAGCGGCCGGGGGCCGTCGGCATCCGGTCCAGCGCGGCGACCAGGCCCGCCAGATCGTGCCCCAGCACATGGCAGGCGGCGACGGTGGCCAGCGCGTTGGCGACCGAGAACCGGCCGGGGACGGGGATCGCCGCCGGGTACGCGCGGCCGTCGTGATGGAGGGTGAACCGCGTGCCGTGACCGTCCGTGACGAGGTCGGTCGCCCGGTAGTCGGCTTCCGTGTCGAGGGCGTACGTCGTCACCGCGCCCGGCATCATCGCCACGATCCCGGCGCCCACCGCGTCGTCGACGTTGACGACCGCGCGCCGGCACAGCCCTTGGAAGAGGCGCAGTTTGGCGTCCCGGTAGTTCTCCATGGTGCCGTGGTCGTCCAGGTGGTCCTGGGTGAGGTTGGTGAAGATCCCCACGTCGATGAACGAGTCGTCCACCCGGTGCGTCAGCAGCCCCATCGAGGTCGCCTCCAGGACCACGGTGGACACCCGGCGGTCCCGCATGCGCCCCAGCAGGTACTGGAAGTCGGGCGACTCCGGCGTGGTCAGCACCGACCTCGGCATGGGAATCACCTCGTCCCCGATCCGGCTGCCGCCCGTCCCGATGACCCCCACTTCGGCGCCCTCGGCGATCCGCAGCAGGGACTCGACCATGTACGAGACGGAGGTCTTCCCGTTGGTGCCGGTGACGGCCACCATGTCCATGGCCCGTCCGGGCTCGCTGTAGTAGCGGGAGGCGACGGCCGCGGCGGCCTTCCTGACGTCCGGCACGCGTACGACGCAGACTCCCGCGGCGACAGCGGCCGCGGCAGCGGCCACCGATGCCTCGGAGCCCTGGTCCGTACCGTCGACGAGCACCGCCACCGCGCCGCGCGCGAGCGCGGGGCCGACCGCCTCGGGGCCGCCGCCGTCGTGCCCGGGCACGGCGATGAACAGGGTGCCCGGCGTGGCCCGGTGAGCGTCGAAGCAGGTGCCCGCGGTGATCACCGTCTCCGGATCCCCTTCGAGGACCTCGTGGTCATGGCCGGCCAGCAACTCGCTCAACTTCACAGGGGTCCTCTCGGGGGGTACGGCGGCGGCCGGCCCGCGCGCGGAGGTTGTGCCAGCGGCGGGCCGTAAGAAGAAGAAAAGGAAAAGGGGGAAGGCTGCGCGCACTGCGTGAAGCAGTGGTGGAACAGGCCGGATCAGGAACCGGCGGACAGGGCCCGGGCTCCGCCGGGGCGGGGGATCGTTAGCCGTGGCCGTGCAGGGCCCGGCACAGGGCATGAGGAGCCCGGCTCAGGCACTCCTCAGCTCCACATGTGCGACCCATGCTCAGGAGTGTACGGCCCCGGGAGCGGCCCGCAGCACCCCTGTGGAGTGGGCCGGGGCCCCCGGTGGCACACTGGCCGCCGATTCGCCGAAGGAGCACCCCATGCCGTTGATCCGCACTCTCAGCCGGGCGGTTCGCCGTGCCTACCGCCCGGGCGTGGACCTGAGCCACCCCACCCGGTCCCCGCTCGGCAGCGCGGTCGTCAACTGCGTGGTCTACGAGGACGGCGCACGCCGGCCGGGCGACTGTCCGGCCGAGGAGGCTCTGCGGCGGGTCCGCAAGGCCGGCCAGGGATTCGTCTGGATCGGGCTGCACGAACCGTCCGAGGAGGAGTTCGCCGGTCTCGCCGAGCTGTTCGAGCTGCATCCACTGGCCGTCGAGGACGCCGTGCAGGCGCATCAGCGGCCGAAGGTCGAGCAGTACGACGACGTGCTGTTCGCCGTCTTCAAGACCGTCCACTACGTCGAGCACGCCGAACTCACCGCCACCAGTGAGATCGTGGACACCGGCGACCTCATGGTGTTCACGGGCCCTGATTTCGTCATCACCGTCCGGCACGGCGGCCGCGGTTCGCTGGGTCCGCTGCGGGAGGTGCTGGAGTCGGTGCCCGAGCGGCTGGCCCTGGGCCCCGCCGCCGTGCTGCACGCGGTGGCCGACCACGTGGTGGACGACTACCTCGTGGTGGCCGAGGCCGTGCAGCACGACATCGACGCGGTCGAGACCGCGGTGTTCAGCGAGTCGGCGGGGCGCGGCGACGCCGGCCGGATCTACCAGCTCAAGCGCGAACTCCTGGAACTGAAGCGGGCCGTGGCGCCGCTGGCCCGTCCGCTGCACCTGCTGGCCACCGAGCCCATGCCGGCCGTGGAACCGGAGATCCGGGCGTACTTCCGTGACGTCGCCGGCCACCTGTCCCGGACCTCCGAGCAGATCACCGCCTTCGAAGGGCTGCTCGACTCGATCCTCCAGGCCCATCTGGCACAGGTGACGATCGTCCAGAACGAGGACATGCGCAAGATCACCTCATGGGCGGCGATCATCGCCGTACCGACCATGATCTGCGGCGTCTACGGCATGAACTTCGACCACATGCCCGAACTGCGCTGGACGTACGGCTACCCGCTCGCCCTCGCCGTCATGGCCGCCGCCTGCTTCACGATCCACCGGGCGTTCCGCCGCAACGGCTGGCTATGACGCCGTGACCACCACTTCGCCGCCCACGACGACGGTCTCGGCGACCGTGCCGGGGATGTCCTCGGGTGCGACGGCCAGGATGTCGCGGGAGAGGACGACGAAGTCGGCGAGCTTGCCGACGGCCAGCGAACCCCGCTGGTGCTCGAGGAAGTTGGCGTACGCCGAACCCATGGTGTAGCCGTGCACGGCGGTTTCCACGTCGACCGTCTCGCCGGGCATCCAGGGTTCGCCGCCACCGAGGGGGCGCCGGGTCACGGCGGTGTAGATGCCCACCATCGGGTCCATCTCGGCGACGTTCCAGTCGCTGGAGAAGGCGAGCACCGCGCCCGCCGCGTGGAGGCTGCGCATCGGCCACGCCTTGTGCCAGCGGCCCTCGCCGACGTTCTCGGCCCAGTCCTTGCCGGGCCCGGCGATCTCCGGGGCGCAGTGGCGCGGCTGCATGCAGGCGACCACGCCCAGCTCCTCGAAGCGCGGGGTGTCCTCGGAGTCGAGGCACTCGACGTGGACCACCTGGTGGCGGGCGTCGCGCGGGCCGTTGGCTGCGCGGGCGCGCTCGACGGCGTCGAGGACGGTACGGATGCCGCGGTCGCCGGTGGCGTGGACGAAGCACTGGAAGCCGCGCGCGTCCAGCCGGGTCAGCAGCTCGGCGAACTCCTCGGGCGGGTAGAAGGTGTCGCCCCGGTGGTGGCCGCAGCCGCTGTAGGGCTCGAGGAGGGCGGCGGTGCGGGGTTCGACGACGTCGTCGATGTAGAGCTTGAGCGGGCCGACGCTCAGCCGGTCGTCGTCGAAGCGGCGGGCGGCGGCGGCGAAGTCGTCGAGGTCGGCGTCGGTGGTGCCGCGCGGGTGGAAGAGGGCCGCGACGATCCGGGAGCGGAGCCGGCCCTCGGTGCGGGCCCGCTCGTAGAGGGCGAGGTCGTCGAGGGAGTTCTGCGGCTCGACGACGGTGGTGATGCCGTACCCGATCGCGTCGTCGAGGCTCTGGGCGAGGCGCCCGTACTGCCGGTCGGGCGAGGCCCAGGGCACACCGAGGCCGCGCAGGGCGCGGTGGCCGTCGCGGGAGAGGCCCTTGACGGCGAAGTCCTTGATGAATCCGGTGGGTTCGCCGGTCCCGGGATCGGTCTCGGCCTCGCCGAAGGGCAGGCTCGTACGGCCCTTTTCGACGCCGAGGCGGCGCAGGGCCGCCGTGTTCAGCCAGGCGGTGTGGACGTCGTAGCTGAGGACGAAGGCGGGGGTGTCGCCGGTGGCGGGGTCGAGGTCTTCGGCGCGCGGCATCCGGCCGCCGGGGATCGCGGAGTAGTCGAAGGCTTCGGCCTCGATCCAGTCCGCGTCGGGGTGGAGGGCGTGCCAGGCGCGGATGCGCTCGTGGATGCCGGTGAGCGTACGGACTCCGGCGAGCTGGACGCAGGCGTCGTCGGAGCCGAGCCGGACGTGGTTGTGGGCGTCGATGAAGCCGGGCAGCACCAGCCGGCCGCCCGCGTCGACGATCCGGGTGTCCGGTCCGGTCCACTGCGCGGCTTCGGGGTCCGCGCCGAGCCAGGCGATGCGCCCGTCGCGTACGGCGAGGGCCTGTGCCCGGGGCAGCCGCGGGTCGACGGTGTGGATGTGGGCGTTGACGAGGACCAGGTCGGCCGGGGTGGTGCGGGTCATGGGGGTGAACTCCTGGGGTGGTACGGGAAGTACGGGTGATTCAGCGGACGGGCCGGGCGGGCGGACGTGGAGCCAGCGCCCAGTAGGTGAGTGCGGAGACGACCGAACCGAGGAGGGTCAGGTCGGCGCCGCCGAGCGGTACGACCAGGGGGCCGGTCCACAGTTCGGAGTCGCAGGTGAGGGCGGCGAAGGCCATGCCGGCGAGGAGGGCGGTCATGCCCGCCGGGTGGTAGCCGGCCCGGTACCAGTACGCGCCGCCCGCTCCGGCGTGCAGGGCCTCGGCGTCGTAACGGCAGCGGCGCAGCAGCATGTCGGCGAGGAAGACGCCGCCCCAGGGGGCGAAGACGATGATCAGGAGGGAGAGGAAGGACAGCAGCGATTCGGTGAAGTCGGCGAAGAAGAGGGCCCAGAGCGAGCCGGCGGCGGTGACGGCGGCGCTGACGAGGATGGTCCGCGACCGGCTCCAGGGGATGCCGAGCACCTGGAGGTTCAGGCTCGAGGAGTAGAGCGTGATGATCGAGTTGGTGACGGAGCCGAGGAGCACCAGGGCCAGGAAGACCGGCTGGAACCAGCCGGGCAGCAGCTTCTCCGCGCCTGCCACCGCGTCGGTCATGTCGGTCTGGGTGGCGGCGGCGACACCCGCGACGCCGAGCGCGACCGAGGAGACGAAGCCGCCGAGCGCACCGCTCCAGGTGAGGGAGCGCAGCGAGGTGGAAGCGGGGAGGTAGCGGGTGTAGTCGGCGGGCATCGGCAGGTACGAGAAGGGGCCGGCCAGCATGACGACGAAGGCCAGGCTCCAGCCGGCGGCGCCGGGGCCGGCGGCGGGGGCGGTGGTGTCGGCGCCGGGCAGGACGAAGACGAGCAGCGCGGCGAACCCGGCCGCCAGGGCGTACGCCAGCCGGCGTTCGGCGAACTGCACGGTGGCGTGGCCCCACAGGGCGACCGCGAAGGTCAGGGCGAGGGTGGTCAGGAGGGCCAGGGCGCGGGCGGTGTCGCCGCCGCTCCAGCCGAGTTCGGCGAGGAGGACTTCCAGGGCGAGGGTGCCGACCACCGTGTTGACGATGGTGTAGCCGATGCTGACGACCCAGTTGAGCATTCCGGCGGGCCAGTTGCCGCGCGTGCCGAAGGCGGCGCGGGAGATCACGAGGGTGGCCGTGCCGGTACGGATGCCGCTCAGTCCCGCCGCGCTGATGGCGAAGAACGGCAGACCGCCGATGACGACGACGGCGGTCGCCTGCCAGAAGGACAGGCCGAAGGCGACGGCGAGGGCGCCGTTGATGACGTAGGTGAAGGTCAGGTTGGAGCCGAACCAGAGCCAGAAGAGGTCCTTGGCGCTGCCGTGCCGCTCCTCGTCGGGAATGGGGTCGATGCCGTGGGTCTCGACCCGGAACACCTCGTCGCCGCCCTGCCGCTGTTGCTCCGCCTCGCGTATGGCCATGCCACTCCCCGCCCTGGACCTGGTGACTTTGAATGCCGTTCTAGAAGTTAGAACGGCATTCAAGATGCGGTGCCGCTCCCCCGTCCGTCAAGACCCCGGCACACATCCGTGCGCTCCGCGGCTAAGGTCGTGGCCATCGGGTACGGACGGCGGAGGCGAAACCGGTGGCAGGAGCGGCGCGACGGCGTGACGGGCACATCGCTCAGGAGCGGATGCTCGAAGAGGCCACGGCGCTCATCGCCGAGCACGGCCTGGCCGCGCTCACCATGTCCGCACTGGCGGAGCGGCTGGACACCAGCGGCGGCCACATCCTGTACTACTTCGGCAGCAAGGACCGGCTGCTGCTGGAGGCGCTGCGCTGGAGCGAGACCGAACTCACCGGGCAGCGCCGGGTGCTGCTGGGCCGCCCGACGACGGCGGAGCGCAAGCTCGACCGGTTCCTGGAGCTGTACCTGCCGCGCGGGCCGCGCGACCCGCGCTGGATGCTGTGGATCGAGCTGTGGGCCCGTACGCCGGCGAACGAGGACCTGCGCCAGGCCCAGGAGGCCATGGACCGGGCCTGGCAGGAGGATCTGGAGGCGCTGCTCACCAAGGGCGTGACGCGGCGGCGCTTCGCGCCGATGGACATCCCGGCGCACGCGTCCGAACTGCTGGCGCTGTTGGACGGGTTGAGCACCCGGGTGGTGCTGGGCCAGCGCGCCGGCGACCGCGGCCGGGCGCTGGCGGCGGCGAGGTCGGCCGCGCACCGCCTGATTCCGGCCGGACCGGCTCAGTGACCCGGGCAGGGCTCCGCCCGCGAGCGGGCCGGTGGCGGTGACCGCCACCATCGCGGTCCGGTGCCGGAGGGACACCGTCATCGCGGAGAGGTTGACCAGCGCCACCGCCGCCCGGGCGGCGGGCCGGACGAGCACCCGCCGCAGCGGGCCCAGCAGCAGCGACGCCGCCCCGCACCGGGCGAGGCCGAAGGTGACGGCGGCGAGCGTGGGCGGGTCGAGGTGGGAGACCGCGGCGCCGGGGACCCCGACCATGGACGCCGGGTAGCCGGCGGACGCCACCAGGGCGGGGGTCGCGGCGCGCAGCGGGGCCGGGACGGGCGCGGGGCGGGCGCGGGGCGGGCCGCGCCCGACACCGGTACGGCCACCGCTGCGGTGACGAGTGCGGCGGGCAGGGCGCGGCGCGGGCGGCTGCCGCGCGGGCGGGACGCCATGGGACGGTCCTTCCGTACCGGATGCCTGTCGTGGTTCCGGTACGGAAGGCATGGATCACGCCTCGTGGTCGGTGTCCCGCCAGTGAGTCACCCTTGGGGCGGCTCTGAAGTACCGGAAGTACGACAGGTGGGGGCCGGGGCCGTCCGGCCGGCTCAGTGCGCGTTCTCGGTCGGGCGGAGGTCCTTGGGGATCTTCGCCCAGGCCAGGACCGCCGCCGCGAGCGGCAGTGCCGCGGCGAGCAGGAAGGTCGGGGTCATGCCCGCGGTGAAGGCCGCGGAGACCTTTTCGAGCAGTGCGGCCCCGGCCGGGCCGCCGGTCTGCGCGGCCAGGTGCGCGGCCTCGCCCACGGAGTCGCGCACGGCCGCCGTCGCCGCGCCGTCCAGGCCGAGCGCCGGCAGGTGCGCCCGGTACAGGGCGGACGCCACGCTGCCGAGGATGGCGACGCCCATCGCGGCGCCGAGTTCGTAGCAGGTCTCCTCGATGGCGGCGGCGCCGCTGACGTCGCGCGCCGGGGCCGAGGCCATCAGGGTGACGGAGGCGACCGTGGTGGCGATGCCGACGCCGCAGCCGAGCACGCCCAGTGCGAAGGCGACGGACGGGTAGCCGAGGGTGCCGGTCCGCTGGAAGACCCAGGGCAGCGCGAGGCCGGCCGTCATCATCAGCAGTCCGCCGCCGAGGACGTGACGGATCGGGAGGCGGTGCATCAGGGCGGGCGTCACCAGTGAGGTGACGACCAGTCCGAGGGGCGCGGGGAGCAGCCGGATGCCGGCCTGGAGCGGGCTGTAGCCCTCGCCGTACTGGAACCACTGGGTGATCAGGAACAGTGCCGAACCGAGCGCGATCATCCCGAGGAAGATCGCGGCGGCGGCGATGCTGAACGGCCGGCTCGCGAAGAGCCGCACCTGCAGCAGCGGCTGCGGAAGCCTCAGCTGGCGGCGTACGAACAAGGTCAGCGCGATCGCGGCCACGGCCAGCAGCGCCCACGCGACCGGGTCGGCGGGGCCGCCCTTGCCGAGCTGCTTGATGCCGCCCGCGAGGGCGAGCATGCCGACGACCGACTGGCCGACGCCCCACCAGTCCCAGCGGCCCTCGCGCGGCTGACGCGACTCGGGCAGCAGCCACAGCCCGAACGCGATGACGGCCAGCGCGACCGGCACGTTGAGCAGGAACGCGGACTGCCAGCCGTTCTTCTCGACGAGCAGGCCGCCCACGACCGGGCCGAGCGCCATGCCGCCGCCGAAGACCGCCGCCCAGACGGCGTACGCGAAGGCGCGCTCGCGGGCCTCGGTGAAGACGTGCCGCAGGATCGACAGGGTCGACGGCATGATGGCCGCGCCGCCGACGCCGAGCAGCGCGCGGGCGGCGATGACCTGCCACGGCTCGGTGGCGAACACGGCGAGCAGCGAGGCGAGCGCGAAGACTCCGAAGCCGATGAGCAGCAGGCGCTTGCGCCCCCAGCGGTCACCGAGCGCGCCCGCGGTGACCAGCACCCCGGAGAGCGCCAGCGCGTACACGTCGATGATCCACAGCTGCTGCACGGAGCTGGGCCGGAGGTCGTCGACGAGGGAGGGGAAGGCGACGTTGAGGATCGTGGTGTCCATCGCGATCAGCAACAGGCTGCCGGAGAGGATCGTGAGGACGGCCCAGCGCCGGGGGTCGAGCTGGGCCCGGGGGTCTGGCCGGACGGGGGCGGGGTGCATTGCGGTCCTGTTCGGGTCGTGCCGGACGGCGCATGATGACACCGTCCGGTCTCGCTTGAGACACCAGTGTCTCAAATAAGACCGCAATCCGCACATCCATTCCCGGACGCCCCCGCCGCGCCGCCTCCGCCCCCGCTCCCGCCCCGGCCACCCGGAGATCCGCCGTCACGGGCGCACCGGGCCCGTCCGCGGCCCGGCTCCACGGGTCGGCGGGTGATCCATGCGCGATGCCGGCCCCTTGCCGTCGGCACGGTTCCGGACACGCGCATATCGTTGAATCGGAATGTCCGCGAAGTCCTCACGGAGGGCGGTGTGCGCGGTGGCCGGGCATCGGATACTGGGCCCCGAGGACGGCGAGCCCTACCGGCCGGAGCGGGCGTGCGGGGACCGGTTCCTGATCAACAGCCGTGAGTGGGGCGGCCACTTCGCGCTGGTCGAGCACCGCCTGCCCCGAAGGTGCTCGCGGCCCCGGCGCACAAGCACACCCTTGAGGCTTGAGGATGAGTTCAGTTTCGTCATCGAGGGGTCGGTCGGTGCGAGGTTCGGTGCCGAGGAAGCCGTGGCCGGGCCCGGCGATCCCGTGTTCAAGCCGCGCGACGAGTGGCACACGTTCCAAAACGCCGGGCAGACGCCGGCCCGGCTGCTGGAGATCATCTCGCCGGGAGGACTGGAGGAGCTGTTCCGACGGCTCGACCAGCCGACCGGGGAACTGGGTCCGGAGGAGTCCGAGCAGAAGGTGGGGCCGTACGGCTGCCCGGCGGACATGGAAGCGGCCATGGCACTCGTCGCGAAGCACGGGCTGGTCTTCCGACGCCGCCCGGCCGCGCTGGGCGCGGGGCTGGTCACGTGAACACCGCACAACCGGTCGACTGGCGCAGCGTGAAGCGTTGCGCCATAGAATGACCGAATGATCTTCATTGTTGTCAAGTTTCCCGTGAAGCCCGAGTACGCCGAAGCGTGGCCGCAGCACGTCGAGGCCTTCACCCGGGCCACCAGGGACGAGCCGGGCAACCTGTGGTTCGAATGGTCGCGCAGCGTCGAGGACCCGACCACGTACGTGCTGGTCGAGGCGTTCCAGGACGACGCCGCCGCGGCCCATGTCAACTCCGACCACTTCAAGGCCGCGTTGGAGACGATGCGTCCCCTGGTGCGCCGTACGCCCGAGATCGTGAGCACGACCGTCGAAGGCGCGGACGGGTGGAGCGCGATGGGCGAACTCAAGATCGACTAGCAGGTGGGGAGCTTGGAGAGCAACGTGTCGAAAATCCTCTTCGTCGTCACCGGCGCCGACCACTGGACCCTGGCCGACGGTACCCACCACCCCACCGGCTTCTGGGCCGAGGAGGTCGTCGCCCCCCACGAGGCGTTCACGGGGGCGGGCCACGACGTCGTGGTCGCCACCCCGGGCGGCGTCGTACCCGTCGTGGACCGGGCCAGTCTCGACCCGGCGGTCAACGGCGGCCACGAGGGCGCCGACCGGGTGGTGAGGGCCCTCGCGTCCTTCACCGCGCTGCAACAGCCGCTGAAGCTGGAGGAAGTGGATCCGGCCGACTACGACGCCGTCTTCTACCCCGGCGGCCACGGCCCGATGGAGGACCTCGCGGTCAGCGCCGAATCCGGCCGGGTACTGAGGGACGCCCTCGCCTCGGGCAAGCCGCTCGGAGTGGTGTGCCACGCCCCGGCCGCGCTGCTGGCCACGGAGGGCGCCGACGGCGGCTCGCCGTTCGCGGGCTACCGGCTGACCGGGTTCACCAACGCCGAGGAGACTCGGACGGGCCTCGCGGACAAGGCGAAGTGGCTGCTCCAGGACCGTCTCGTGGAGCTCGGCGCCGACTTCCGGGAGGGCGGGCCCTGGGCGCCGCACACGGTCGTCGACCGCAATCTGTACACCGGTCAGAACCCGGCGTCGGCCGGTCCGCTGGCGGAGGAGATGCTCAAGGCGCTGCGCTCAGAGGCGCTGCGCCAAGAGGCAGAGCGCTGAAGGCGGTGCGCGGAGACGCAGCGCGCCGGGAGCAGCCGGTCACGTCAGCTGGCGCCGTACCAGTTCGCGCAGCCGGCCGCCGGCGTCGGCCAGCAGCTGGGAGGGCGGCCCCTGTTCGACGATCCTGCCCTCCGCCATGACGATCACGCGGTCGGCGTCCATGACCGTGGAGAGCCGGTGGGCGATCACGAGGCGGCCGGCGTTCAGCCTGCGCGTGCTCTCCATGACGATGCGCTGGGTCTCGTTGTCCAGCGCGCTGGTGGCCTCGTCGAAGAAGAGGATGCGCGGCCGGCGTACCAGTGCCTGAGCGATCATCAGGCGCTGCCGCTGTCCGCCCGAGATCGCGCCGCCGCCGGAGATCATCGTGTGCAGCCCCATCGGCATGCGCCTGATGTCCTCGGCCAGACCCGCCATCTCGGCGGCCTCCCACACCTCCTCCTGGGAGAAGGTCTCGGCGCCGCAGATGCAGTCCAGGATCGATCCGGTGAGCGGCTGCGCGTTCTGCAGGACGACGCCGCACTGACGTCGTACGGCCGCCTGGTCGAGCGCCGCCAGGTCCTGGCCGTCGTAGAGCACGCTGCCCGAGGCCGGCTCGTCGAATCCGATGAGCAGCCGCAGCAGGGTCGACTTGCCGCAGCCGCTGGGCCCGACGACCGCCACGAACTCGCCCGGCCGCACGCCGAACGACACGTCGTCGAGGACCAGCGGGCCGTCGTCGGTGTAGCGGAACGAAAGTTTCCTGGCCTCGACGGAGCCGGACAGGGTGCCGGGCTGCGTGCCGGCGCCGCGTACCTCCGGCGCCTCGTCCAGGACCGGCTTGATCTGCTCGAACATGGGCAGTGCGGCGGCGACCGAGATGAGCGCGCCGCTGAGCTGGGTGACCGACGTCAGCAGCATGGTCACGGCCGTGCTGAAGGTCAGGAACGCTCCGGCCGACATGCTGCCGCGGGCGGGTCCCGCCAGCAGCATGAACATGATGAGGGAGCACAGCGGCAGGTAGATCGCGTCGAGGACCGTGGTCAGGTTCTTGATGCGGCCCGCGCGCTGCTGCATTTCGCGGGTACGGGCGAACTCGCGTGCCCAGGCGGCGTACGCGAAGCTCTCGGCCGCCGCGACCCGCAGTTTGGGCAGTCCCCGCACGGTCTGGAACGCCTGGTTGTTGAGCTTGTTGCCGAGCTCGACCAGCCGCCGCTGCCAGCGCACCTGCCACAGGCCCATGCCGAGGAACACGGCGCCGATGACGACGAGCATCGCGAGCGCCGCCAGGGCCAGCGGCACGCTGAACCAGAACAGCAGAGCGATGTTCATCGCGCCGACCGTGCTCGCCTGCACGGCCACCGGGCCGAGCCCGGACAGCACCCTGCGGATGGAGCTGATGCCCATGGCCGCACTGGCCAGTTCTCCGGTGGACCGGGCGGCGAAGAACCTCGTCGGCAGTCGCAGCAGCCGGTCCCAGACGGCGGGCTGGAGGGTGGCTTCGATACGGCCTTCCATCCGGAGGAGGGTGAGGTTCTGGAGCAGCATGAAGGACGCGGCGACGATGCTGGTGATCATGACGGCCAGGGAGACCTGGGCGATGAGGCCGCTCTCGGCGTCGGGTACGTACACGCCGAGCACCTGCCCGGTCGCGATCGGCACCAGACCGCCGAGGCCGACCGTCACCAGCCCGCTGAGCAGCAGGTTCCGCAGGTCCGGGCGGGTGTCGCGAAGGCTGAAGCGGAACAGGCGCCACAGGGTCATGGGCTGTTCGGGCAGCGGGCGGTAGAACATGACCGCGCGTGGCTCGAAGTCGTCCGCGTTGTCCTTGCCGAGACGCGTCCGCACCCCCGAGGCCGGGTTCACCGCCTCGTACCGGCCGCGGCGCCACAGCAGCGCGACGGGGGCGCCGGACTTGGCCCGGTGGCCCACCAGGGGGCCGGAGTCCGCCCGCCACCAGCTCCCGTCGAGCCGGACCGTGCGGGTACGGATGCGGGAGGCCAGCGCGATCCGCTCGACGGGGGTCACCCGGTCGTCGGCCGCGCCGCCCTTGGAGGGCTCCGAGAGGGTGATCCCGGCGGCTTCGGCGACCCGGCGGCAGACGGCGAACGTCGCGTCGTCGGTGGCGCGGTCCGCGCCCGCCGCTCCCCGCCCGGAGCGGTCGAAGCGGTCGGGCCGGCCGGAGCGGTCGGGCCGGCCGATGGAGGCCACCAGTGCCTGGTCCGCCCGCGCGCGGACGGCCGCGCCCGCCTTGATGCCGGCCGCGGTGCGGTCCTCGTGGGCGCGCTCCAGCTCCTCGATCCAGTGGTCCACGGCGGTCAGCAGGCGGTACTGCTGGTTCACCATCTGCTGCCACATCGCGGTGTCGATCAACAGATCGCCCGCGGCCTCCGCGCTGTAGGAGGCGCCGTACTGCACGCTGCCGGGCGCGACCGGCATCCACAGGACGTCGGCGTCCGCGACACCCGCCTCGATGCCCGGGCGGCCGTCCAGCGGGGCCTCGAACAGCACGCCCAGGGCGCGTCCGATGCCGAGTGCGAAGGCGTGGTCGAGCGGGCTTTCGTACGCCGCGTGAGCGTAAGGGCCGGCCTGGGTGTAGGGATCGGCGTACTCGGGCCGGTACAGCTCCCGCAGCGGGATGCGGCGCAGCAGGCAGTCCTGCGACGGCCGGCCGAGCAGGGTGTGCTGGGGTCCTTCGACCGGGCCGAGCAGCAGCGCCCCCGTTTCGAGGCGGCCGAGGAAGTGCCAGTGCCCCTGCTGGACGGCGTCGACCGCGAACAGGTCCAGGGCGCCGCCCACCACGAGCCACACCACCTGCGGCCCCTCCAGCGACAGGCTGCGCAGTCCGGAGCAGTCGACGAGCACGCCGAGGCCGCCGAGCGCGTAGGTCACCGCGTCGGTCTCGGCGGAGCCCTCGACGGCGGCCGGGTGTACGAACGACATGTCAGTGCTCCTTGACCAGCTCGGCGTACGGTCCCCGGGCTGCGACCAGGTCCTCGTGCCGGCCGCGTTCGACGACCGAGCCGTGGTCGAGTACGACGATCTCGTCGCTGTCGCGCACCGTGCTCAGCCGGTGGGCGATCACGACGCACGCGCAGCCGCGCCGCCGCAGGTTGTCGATGATGACGCGCTCGGTCTCCGCGTCGAGGGCGCTCGTCACCTCGTCGAGCACGAGGATGCTCGGCCGCCTGACCAGCGCGCGGGCGATCTCCAGGCGCTGGCGCTGCCCGCCGGAGAAGTTGCGCCCGTCCTGCTCGACCCGGCTGTGGATGGTGTCGGGGCGCCGCGCGATCACGTCGTACAGCGCGGCGTCCTGGAGGGCGGCTACGACGGCCTCGTCCGGTATCGAGGGGTCCCACAGCGCCACGTTGTCCCGGACCGTGCCCTCGAAGAGGAAGATGTCCTGGTCGACGAAGGAGACGGAGGCGGCCAGCGCGCTGCGGGAGATGTCCTCCAGGCGCTGTCCGTCGATCCGGATCGTCCCCTCCCAGGGGGTGTAGAGGCCCGAGATCAGCCGGGAGACGGTCGACTTGCCGCTGCCCGATCCGCCGACGAGGGCGACCTGCTGTCCGGGGCCGACCGCCAGCGAGAAGCCGGTGAGCAGCGGTCTGTCCAGCGGGCTGTAGCCGAAGGTGATGTCTTCGAGCGTCACGTGGCCCTTGAGCCGGCGAGTGGGCCCGTCCGGCTCGCGGCGCGCGTACAGCACGTCGGCCGGGAAGCTCTCGACGTCCTTCAGCCGGGCCACGTCGGCGGCGAAGTCCTGGATCCGGCCCGCCACTGCGTTGAGCCGGCTGATCGGCGCGGTGAAGCGCGCCACCAGCGCCTGGAAGGCGACGAGCAGCCCGATCGAGATGTGCCCCTCCACGGCCCGCAGGCCGCCGATCCACAGGATCAGCGCGCTGTTGAGGGTTGCGAGGGTGGGTGCGACGACGGCCAGGTACGCGCTCGGTACGCCGAGGCGCTGCTGCACCTCCAGCGTGGTCGCGTGCTGGCCCGCCCAGCGGCGGAAGAAGCCGTTCTCGCCGCCGGTGGCCTTCATGGTCTCGATCAGCTGGAGGCCGGTGTACGAGGTGTTGGTCAGCCGGGCGCTGTCCGCGCGCAGCTTCTGGGTGTGCGTGGCCCGCAGCCGGATCACGATCCGCATCGCGACCACGTTGAGCAGCGCGACGATCACGCCGACGAACGTCAGCTGGGGATCGTACGTCCACATCAGGAAGGCGTAGAGGATCACCACCACCCCGTCCACGCCCGCGGCGGCGAGGTCGCGCGCCAGCGTCTCGGCGACCGCGTCGTTGGACTGGAGGCGCTGGACGAGGTCGGCCGGGCTGCGCTGCGCGAAGAAGGTGACGGGCAGCCTCAGCAGGTGGCGCAGGAACCGGGCGCTGCTCAGCGTGGAGGAGATGATGCGGCCGCGCAGCAGGTTCGCCTGTTGCAGGCCGGTCAGTACGGCGGTGAGCGCCACCATCGTCGCCATCGACGCGAAGAGCGGTCCCAGCACCGACGTCTGGTCGCCGATCAGGAACATGTCGATGTACGTACGGCTCAGGGCGGGCACCGCCGCGCCGACGGCGACGAGCAGCAGGCTGGCGAGGAGCGCGGCCAGCAGGGTGCCCGTGGTCCCGCGCATGCGCGCGGGGACGGCGCTCATGACGCCCGGCCTGCGGCCGCCGCGGCGGAAGGACCCGGTGGGCTCGAAGACGAGGACGACCCCGGTGAAGCTGGTGTCGAAGTCCTCCGCCGGTACGAAGCGGCGGCCCTTGTCGGGGTCGTTGATGTGGACGCCCCGGCGGCCGAACCTGCGCCCCGTGCCGTCGTAGACGACGTAGTGGTTGAACTCCCAGAACAGGACGGCCGGTGCCTGGACCACCTCGGCGAGCGCCGCCGACTCCATCTGCATGCCCTTGGCCTGCAAGCCGTAACTGCGCGCGGCCTTCAGCAGGTTGCTGGCGCGCGAGCCGTCGCGCGAGACCCCGCACGCGATGCGGAGCTCTTCGAGCGGAACGTGCCGCCCGTAGTGGGCCAGCACCATGGCCAGCGCGGCGGCGCCGCACTCCACCGCCTCCATCTGGAGGACGGTGGGCGTGCGGACGGCCTTGCGCTTCCCGGTCCGGGCGGGCCGCGCACGGCGGCGGCCGCCGGTCGCCGCCTCCGGGCGGTGCCGGCCGCGGCCCGGCGGCGGCAACTGCTGCTGCGGCGGCGCAGTGGAAGGGTTCGGTGCGGTCACGGAAGCAGCCAATCGATCGGATGCTGCTCGGCGAGGTGGATGGCGCCGGTGGCGAGGGTCATGGATGCGACGGCGTACGGCGGCCCTTGCGAGGCCGACCAGGAGTAGCCGGACGTGGAGGAGGCCGACCGGTCCAGCCGGACGAGCACGGACACGGGCTGGCCGTGGGTCGAGAACTCCTCGCCCAGCTGGCCGCTGCCGAGGAAGCCGGTGATCCGCTGGCGGCTCTGGGCGGTCCTGCCGACCGAGGCGACCCTGCCGCGCAGTACGCCGTACTGCTGGGCCGGGACCGACTGGACGGTCAGGTCCACGGAGGCGCCGACGGGCACGGTCGGTCCGCTGTCGGCCGGTACGTAGAGCACGGCCATGAGCGGGTCGTCCGCGTTCTTCGCCCGCTCCACTGCCGCCACGTCCGCCCCCGTGGTGACCACGGAGCCGATCGCGGCGACGAGCGTCGTCAGCCGGCCCGCGGCGATGGTGCGCACGACGGTGTCGCCCTGCGCGGTACGGACCTTCAGCAGCGGGGCGTCGGCGGAGACCCGCTCGCCCTCTTCGGCGAGTACGCCGGTGACCTGGCCGGCGACGGGGCTCTGCAGGACGTAGCTGCCCTGGGCGTGGGTGAGGATCCCGGGGGCGCCGAGTGTGGAGGAGACGGTGCCGTTCACCGCCCAGACGGAAGCGGCGATCATGACGACGACCGTGACGATCAGAACAAGCCGGCCCTGGGGACGGGCGAATCGCACCGGCAGATCAATTTCTTCGGGCGATTGCAGCTTGGAAAGCGCCTGTTGGCGAAACTGCACGACACTCTTCCCTCGACTGCAATGGTCTGTCGGGTATGCGGGGCCGCTCGCGCGGTGAAAGCGGGGCGGGCCCGGAAAGGCGGCCGTACGCCCCGGACCCTGGGTGGGTCCGGGGCGTACGGCCCGGCCTGTCGGCAAGGAGGGGGCGCCGACGGGCCGTGTTCACCGCTCGCGGCCGCGCCGCTCAGCGGCACACGGCAGGATCAGACGCCGGCGATCGTGGCGGTGGCGATGCCCGTGGCCGGGGCGGTGTTGAGGCCGGTGACGCCCTCGACGGTGCCGACGACCGAGCCCACGGTGGCCGAGACCGGGAAGACGGAGTCGACGAGGCCCGTGGCGTTGGCGAGCACGGGGGTGCCGAGGAGGCCGCCGGACACGTTGTCCAGGTCGTTGTCGGAGATTTCCTGGGTCGCAACCTGGGAGAAGTTCATGATGCGAGTTTCCCTTCGCGTGGATATTTCGAAATACCGTGACCGGCCCTGACGAGCGGGCCTCGGTGCGGAGGATCAAAGCACGTATGCGTGACGGGCAGCCAATCGAACGATTGCCGGACCGGGCACATCCCTGCGCACAATTACCGCGACGTGCACGTCCGTTCATCACTCGGTGACACCTCCTTCACGGAATCACCCGACGCGAATTCCGAGCGCGGGGCGTTCCCGCGAGGCCCCATTGGACATTCCCTCCCAGAGGGGCTTACCCGCAGGTCACAACAGGTGAAGCCATGGGGAGACCGTGTGCCGACTGAGCATGGGATGTGCAGATTCACTGGTGTGACAAGGCAATTACGGAACGCCACTCCGGCGTACGGAAAGAAAGCGAGCAACTTCCCGCCGGAAGGGGGTCGTTCAGATCATCGGCGACATGGGTAGGAAAACGGTGCAAGAGCTGACGTCCGCCGCGAACGGCGGCAGAAGGGGGCACACATGGAACCGGCCGGCAGCGCGGAGACGGACGCGGGCGGGCTGCCCCTGTCCGAGGTCACCTACCAGGACCCCGACGACGACTCCGGCGAGTCCGCCATGCGCGCGTACGCCCGGCGGGCCTGCGAACTGACCGGCATGGACCCGGAGTACGGCGTGCCCGCGCTGGTCACGATCGCGCTGCGCGAGTCCGCCTGCAACCACCCGCGCTGGCGGGTGAACACCACCGACTCCAACGCGCACGGCCCGGTCATGGCCGACGGGCACCCGCAGAACTGCTCACGCGGCGCCACCCAGTGCATCCCCCCGACCTTCGCGGCGTACCACCAGGAGGGCACCGCGACGACCCCCTACGACGTGGTGGCCTGCATGTGCGCCACCATCAACTACGTGCGCGCCAGGTACGGCGTGGACCGGTCCGGGTCCGACTTCGCCGAACGGGTCCAGCAGGCGGATCCCGGCCGGCCGCCCAAGGGTTACTGAACCGGCCTCCCGCGCCCGGCCTGCCGCACCACCGCCCCCTCACCCCTTGCGGGCCACCACCAGCCGCCAGTCGGGGCTCCCGTCGGCGCGGCGGCCGAACTCCTCCAGGGGCTGGAGCCGCACCGTGAACCCGGCCCCGGCCAGGTCGTCCCGCACGTCACGCAGCGGGAAGGTCCGGTAGTACATGACGAACCGCGGCCGCCACAGGGCGTTGCGCACCCGCATCACGGAGTCGAAGCCGAGCAGCGCCCAGTACAGCGGCGAACGGACGGGCGGGGGCGCGCCGATGGGAAAGACGAAGAGTCCGCCGGGCCGCAGCGCCCGGTGGACCCCGGCGAACAGCGCGGGCCGCTCGGCGGGCAGGAAGTGGCCGAACGCCCCGAAGCTCACCGCCAGATCGAATTCCCGGCTGAACGGCAGGGCGCGGGCGTCGGCCCGCACCCAGTCGACCGCGGGCGTCCCCCCATCGCCGGACGCCGCCCCGGCGGCGGCCAGCATCCCGGCGCTGAAGTCGGTTCCGGTGACCCGCTCGCGGCACAGCGGCCGCAGCACGCGGACGCCCGCGCCGGTGCCGCAGCAGACATCGAGTCCCGCGTCGAACGGGCCGAGTGCGCCCAGGGACCCGGCGACGGCCTCCAGGAACCGGTCGGGGGTGCGGAAGGGGGTGTGGTCGAACTTCGGGGCCAGGAGGTCGTAGCCGCGCTCGACGGAGGAGAGGGCCTGCACGGCCAGCTCGCGGAAGGTGGGGCCCTGGGAGGTGAACACGGACGCCAGGGTAGCCGTGGCGTCCGGAGCGCCGTCGCGATTCCCGTTCCGCCGACCCGTTGACCAAAATGGTCTATTGAGCGTTATATATGACGTAAAGGGCAGATAAGGCTTCTACCGGAGGCAGCCTGTCATGACCACTCACACCAGCATCGAGCAACACCCCGACCTGGCCGAAATGCGCTCCCGGTTCGAGCGCGCGACCAGTACCCCCCGCGCCCAGGCGATAGAGACGCTGGCCCTGCTCACGGGTCTGTACCTCGCCGCCTCGCCGTGGATAGCCGGATTCAACGGCCTCACCACACTGGCCGTGTGCAACCTGATCACCGGTGTCGCCTACGCCGTATGTCTGGGCGGGTTCGGCTCGGCGTACGAGCGGACCCACGCCATGGCCTGGGCCGCCTGCGCCATCGGCGTATGGACGATCGTCTCTCCATGGGTCGTGGCAGGCAACGTCGACACCACGCGCAGCGTCGTCAGCAACGTGATCGTCGGCTGCGTGGCACTGCTGCTCGGTCTGGCCATGACGGCCATGAACCGCGGCTCGACCGGCCGCGCCCGCGGCCGCGGCCACTGAGCCCCGGCGCCGGCACGACGGGTCGGCACTCCGCGGCCCCGTCCTCGGCCCCCGGCCGCACACGGCCGGGGGCCGAGGGTGCCCGGACGAAAGCATGCCCGGCCAGGGGGCCGTCCTGGGGCACGCCCGCCGGCCGGCGGGTCTCAGGAGGCCGGCGGCGGCACCTCGCCCCGCCGGTGCACCCGTGCGGCGAGCAGGCCGCCGAGGAAACCCGCCGCCAGCCCCCAGAGCACGGCAAGGCCGAGCGCCGTCCACAGCCGCGGCCGCAGCGAGACCTCTCCGTCGAGGCCGAGACCGAGGTCGCCGCCGATCTCCGAGAAGAGGTCTCCGATTCCCAGCAGCGACAGACCGTAATGGGCGGAGATCCCGGCGGTCAGGCAGACCGCCAGCACGGTGAGGGTGAGCGCGACGGCCATATGGACGGCGTGCTGCCACAGCCGCGTCCGGGCGGGTGAGCGGACCGCCATGAGGAACGCGGCGGCCACCACCAGAACCACGGCGGCGACGACCAGCAGCCACCAGGCCCGCCCGCCCTGCTCGGTGAGCGCACGGAGACCGAGGGCGGAGATCTCCGGCGTACGGAGCACCTTGTCCAGCACCTGCGGCATCGGCAGCCCGAAGGGACCGTCCACCTTCCCCTCCCAGGACGCGCCGAGTCCCACCGTGAAGGCGATCCAGGCGAGGTTCGGCAGCCCGAGCAGGATCACGGCGAACGTCTCGGCGGGGTGATCGCGCGTCACCGCGACGACGAGTGCGACGACCAGCCCCAGTACGGCGCAGGAAAGCAGCAGCGCCACCATGGCGAAGGCCGCCGGGCGCACCGGTTCCTGGAACCGCAGCAGGCGGGCGGGGAGCGGAGCCCCGCGGGACACCAGGAGAGCCACGGCGAGGAGGCCCGCCAGCCACAGCAGTCCGAAGAGGAGGGTGACGGGGAGGTCGGCCCGGAACCCGACCTCGGGCGACGCCTCTTCCAGCAGCCCGTCGAAGAGACCGCCCGTCGGGTCCTCCAGCGGGATGCGGAACGTGTGCCGCGCGAGGAGCGAGAGGACGATGAGCACAAGCGCCCACAGGGCCGCCAGGCAGGCGGCCCGTCCGGCGAGTTCGCGGACACCGGCGACGGCCCGGTGCCGCAGCGGCCGCAGGAAGCCGACGGCGATCACCAGCGCCCCGGCGAGGGTCACCGAAAGGGGCAGCACCGACAGGTCCGCCCTCGTCTCGGCGATCGCACCCGCGCCTCCGGAGATCCCGACGGAGCCGCCGGCCGCCATCACCACGACGGCCGCGACGACGCGCGGGAACGCGCCTCCGGGCAGGTCGGCCGCGCCCGCGGCCCACAGTCCGAGAGCCGCAGCGGCGGCCATGGCCGCCAGGCCGGCGAGCACCGCCACGAGGGCGTCACCCCAGATGTGTGCGGCGCGCGGCGCACGGGCTCGGTCGCTGAACTCCTGCTGGCTCACGCTGTCACGCTATCCACGGGTCCGGCGGTCCGCCGCCGGGGAGGGCCGACCGCGTCAGCTTGCGGGCCGTACGGACACGGGGCACAGAATAAGGGCACAAAGGCAGAGGAAAGCCAAGAACTCGGACTGATCCATACGTTGGGAAGAGCAGCCCGTGAATGCTCAACCGCCGCCGTCAGGCCGCCCCACAGGACCTCCCTCCGGCCCCCCGGGCGGTGGCGGTACGGACGGGTCACGTGAATCCGGGCGTCCCTGGTGGCGGTCCGCGCCCCGGGTCTCGGCCCTCGCCGGCGTCCTGGTGGCCGCGGTGGTGGTGACCGTCGTCCTCACCCGCCCGGACGGCGGACCGGTCACGGGCGGCGAGGTCTTCCTGGAGAGCGCGGACGCACCCGGGCCGGATCCGTACACCGAGTCGGCGGCACGCCGGGACCCCGGGGCGACGTCACCGAACGTGCCGCCGAACGTGGCGGCGAGCGTGGCGGCGACCCACTCCGACGCCATCCCCGTCAGGGAGGGGTCGGCCCCCGGCCTCTACGGCGGGGCCCGGAAGGTCTCCAGCTGCGACGTGGAGAAGCAGATCACCACGCTCACGGCCGAACAGAACAAGAACAAGGTGTTCGCCACCGTCCTGGGCATCGGACGCACCGGCGTACCGGAGTATCTGCGGTCGCTGACGCCCGTACGGCTGCGGGTGGACACCCGGGTCACCGACCACGGCTACCGCAGCGGCGCCTCCACCAGGTACCAGGCCGTACTGCAGGCCGGCACGGCCGTCCTCGTCGACGACCGCGGCGTGCCGCGGGTGCGCTGCGCGTGCGGCAACCCGCTGCTCCCGCCGGTCGCCCTGCAGGGCGCCGTCAAGCGGAGGGGGGACCCGTGGCCCGGGTTCCGGCCCGCGAACGTGGTGACGGTGAGGCCCGCGGCCCGGCCGGTGGACGCGTTCGTCCTGTTCGACCCGGAGAGCAAGGGCTGGTTCCGCCGTGAAGCGGGCGACACGGGCGACGGCGACGAGGAGACTCCGCCGCCCTCGGCGGGTTCCGGCCCGCCGGCCGCCGAGGGGCCTACCGAGTGAATTTGAGGGCGTACCCGCCTCCTGGCTCGCCCCGTGCGCCGGGCCACTGGTTTGCTGCCGGGCAGGCGTACGGCGAGCCGCCGCAGGCCGGAGTTCCGGTGCCGGTGCCGCCGGGAGTCCGGCGGGGGTGAGCACGCCGCCCGGGAGCGAGAAGGCCAGGAAGGAAGGAGGGGCGCATGGAACCCGAGGGGGACAGCGACCGCGGTCTGGCCCAGCTGGAGGGCTATCTCCTGTGGAGCGCCGAGGTGGCGGAAGCGCGCCGCCAGGCGGGCCTCTTCACCGAGCAGCTGCCGTGGCTGACCACCGCACAGCGCGAGGACGTGGAACGCGTCTACACGGCCGAGCGGCTGGCCGCTTCCCGGGCCATGCTGGTGCGGATCGCGGACCGGGCCACCGCGCTGCGCGGCGAGTACACCGAGCGCTACTGCCGGCTCAGGACGCGTTGCGTGGCAGCGGCCGTCCTGGCCGCCGGCGCGGCGAGCGGGGCGTGCGCGGCGGTCACCTTCCTCGTCCGGTGACAGCCGTCCGGCGACACTCCCCCGACGACACCCGTTCGATGACACCGCGCCCGACGACACCCGTCCGGTGACACCGCGCCCGGCCGCGCGGCGCCCGTTTCACCTGTTCCGTTCTGGGGACCCGAAGGGCGTCCGCCCGGTTTCGGAACAACGCAACGAGTGAAGTCACGGGGTGCCTCATGAGTGTGAGAACAGGGCTACGGGTGGTCGTCACGGGCGCCACCGGCAATGTCGGCACCAGCGTGGTGCGGGCACTCGCGGAGGATCCGCAGGTCGCCTCCGTCCTGGGCATCGCACGGAGGGTTCCCGAGCTGACGGTCCCCCGTACGGAATGGGCCGCTGTGGACCTGGGGCAGAAAGAGGCCGGCGACCGGCTCGTCGGGCACTTCGCCGGCGCCGACGCCGTCGTCCACCTCGCCTGGCGCTTCCAGCCCACCCACGACCCGGTGCTCACCTGGCAGACCAATGTCCTCGGCTCGCTCAGGGTCTTCGACGCGGTGGTGACCGCCGGAGTGCCCGCGCTCGTGCACGCCTCGTCGGTCGGCGCGTACGCGCCCGGCCCGAAGGAGGCTCCGGGAGTCGACGAGTCCTGGCCGACCCACGGCTGGCCGGACGCCGCGTACTGCCGCGAGAAGTCCTATCTCGAGCGGGTGCTGGACACCTTCGAGCACGAGCATCCGCACGTCCGCGTCGTACGCATGCGTCCCGCGTTCCTTTTCAAGGAGGCGTCGGCGAGCGAACAGCGGCGCATCTTCGCGGGCCGCTTCCTCCCCGGTCCCCTGGTACGGCCGGAACTGCTCCCCTGGGTCCCCGATCTGGAGGGGCTCGTCCTGCAGGCACTGCACACCGACGACGCCGCACAGGCGTACCGGCAGGCCGTGGTGCGCGAAGTGGACG
Organism: Streptomyces sp. NPDC003016; assembly: GCF_053591455.1. NCBI lineage: Bacteria > Bacillati > Actinomycetota > Actinomycetes > Kitasatosporales > Streptomycetaceae > Streptomyces > Streptomyces sp. NPDC003016. Next base: position 54,082 of record NZ_JBSFTV010000032.1, on the reverse strand, counting down.
GAGCCTTCAATCTGGCCGCCGACCCGGTCATCGACGCGCGGGTGCTGGGCGAACTGCTGGAGGCGCGCGTGGTGCGGGTGCCCGTGCGCGTGGTGCGCACCGCGCTCGCGGCGGCCTGGAGCGCGCACCTCGCCCCGGCGTCACCCCACCTGTTCGACGCGGTGCTCCGGCTGCCGGTGCTCGACGCGTCCAGGGCGCGCCGGGAACTCGGCTGGCAGCCGTCGCGGACGTCCGTCGACGCGATCCGGGAGTTCCTGGACGGCGTGCGCAAGGGAAGCGGCGAGCGGACACCACCGCTCGCGGGCCGCAGGGCGAGCTAGCCCCACGTCGCCGGTACCGGTACTGCCACCGGTACCGGCGATTCGTGCAACAAGGCGACAAAACGCCCGCTTGGGTAAGATATCGGGCAGGAAGCTCGTACGACGGTTCCCCCAGCGCGTCGAAGGAGCCTCATGTCCAGCCGCCTGCGCACTCGAGACACCGCCCCCGCCGCGCCCGGGTCCCGTCCACCGGGACTGGCCGACTTCCCCGACATCCCGGACCCACGCACCCTCCGCACACCGGACGCACGCACCCTGTCCGACTCCCTGTTCGGGCGGCTGGCGTCGCTGAAGGAGGGGACACCGGAGTACGCGTACGTCCGCAACACCCTGGTCGAGATCAACCTCAGCCTGGTGAAGTACGCCGCGTCGCGGTTTCGCAACCGGAACCAGCCCATGGAAGACGTCGTCCAGGTGGGCACCATCGGTCTGATCAAGGCCATCAACCGTTTCGACGTCGGGCGCGAGGTGGAGTTCCCCTCTTTCGCGCTGCCGACGATCGAGGGCGAGATCAAGCGTTTCTTCCGGGACAACAGCTGGGACGTCCGGGTGCCGCGCCGGCTGCAGGAGCTCCGCATCGACATCGCCCGGGCCTGCGACATCCTGGAGCAGGACCTGGGCCGCGAGCCCACAGCCGCCGAGCTCGCCGACCACCTGGGCGTGAGCCAGGAGCAGGTGCAGGAGGGCCGGCGGGCGGCGAACGGCTACAACGCCCGTTCCCTCGACGTGGCGTTCGACGACGAGGCGCCCACGAGTTTCGCGCAGTGCTGCCTGGGCGAGGAAGTCCGGGCGTACGACACCGTCGAGTGCATGGTGGCCCTGAAACCACTGGTGGCCACCCTCGCCGAGCGGGACCGGACGATCCTCACCATGCGGTTCGTCGAGGAACTGACACAGCGGGAGATCGGCGAACGGATGGGCATCTCCCAGATGCAGGTGTCCCGGCTGCTGACACGCATCCTGAGCACCCTGCGCGAGGCTCTCCTCGCGGAGGACGACGGGCGGCCCGCGAAGGTCCCGGACGGGCGGCCCGCCAAGACTTCGGACGGGCGGCCCGCCAAGGTCCCGGACGGACGGCCCCTCAAGACCTCGGACGGGCGGCCCGCTAAGGACCCGGCCGCCGGGCGCCACCCGGCGCCGCCACCTCCGCCCACACCGTCTTGCCGCTTCCCCGGGGGAGAGAGCCCCAGCTCCGGGCGAGACGCCGCAGCACGGTCAGACCGTGCCCGCCGGGCGCGGCCACGCCCGGCGGCCGGGGCCTCGGATGGACGGGGCTGCCGTCGGTGACCTCGATGCGCAGCCGGTCGGCCGTGCAGTGCAGTACGAACTCCCTGGGCCCGCCGGCGTGCAGGCAGGCGTTGGTGACCACCTCGGACACGAGCAGAAGGACGTCGTCGACGACCGCCTGCTCCTCTTCGTCCCCGGCGGGAATCCACTGCCAGTCGGACAGGGCCTCCCGGCTGAAGTCGCGGCAGCGACCCACGATGTCCTCGGCGCCGCACAGGGTCAGCCGACGGGTCTGCCCCCGCGACTGGAGGACGTCACTCAGTACCACGACGCACCCCCTGGTCTGGGTTGAGGGCTTGGGATGAGGGCTTTGGCCATCGGGTGCCCGGAACGCGGCGTTTTACCCTTTGCGTTTCATCCTTTGCCCCGGCCGCCCCGCGCAGGCTGTGCGCGCACGTTCCGCTCCAGCGGAGCGAGCTCGTAAAGAAGCTGCTGGGACTCCGCGACCAGGCCACCGACCGACGTGGCCGTCTCGCTGTCCTGGTCCAGCAGCTGCTGCTTCAGCCGCCCGTGCGCGGCCCAGGCCGATTCGAGCGCGAGCGCGCGTTCCTCCCCCGCGTCCCGGCCCCGCCCTTCGAACACCTCCCGGTCGGCCGCGCACACGTCACCCGCCGCCCGCAGCAGATCCGACAGGTGCGCCAGGACGGAATCGGGCGGCGGCCTCAGCATGGGCTCGTCGCTGACCGTACTGACGAGGCTGCGCGTGAGCGCCACCAGCGGGTCGGCGATCCGTTTCCAGGCGTAGTCCCACTCGGGCGGGGGCAGGGCCGGGCCGGTGCGCCGCAGCCGGCTGCCCGGGTTGAGGCGGTAGCTCTCGCGGGTCCACCGGCGCGCGTCGTGCAGCTCCGCCAGGATCGCGGTCACGCGGCGCGCGCGGTCGTGCCAGGATTCGGCCTCCTGCCGGCCGTACCCCTCCCGCAGGCCGTCGGCGACGGTGTGCAGCAGCTCGGAGCTCTCCGAAGGGAGCCTGCGCAGGGAGTCCCGGACGCTGCGCAGGTGTACGGGGGGAAGGATCAGCGCGTTCACCGCGATGCCGATGACCGCGCCGACGGCCGACTCGAAGAGCCGGTGCAGGATGTCGAGGCCCGAGTAGGACCCGTAGGCCAGTACGAACACCGCCGTCGTCGGTGCGTACAGGCCCTGCTCGCCGAAGCGCCCGTAGTTGCCGAGCAGCACCGCGACCGGCAGGACCAGGACCATGGCGGCCATGGTGTCCCCTGTCAGGTTGGCGGCTCCCGCCGCCAGTACGGTGCCCAGGGCGATCACGACGAGCTGCTGCACTCCGGAGCGCAGGGAACGGTAGACGGTGCTCTGCACCAGTACGACCGCCGTCCACGGAGCCATCAGCGCCATCGGGGCGTTCCACCACCAGCCCGTCAGCGCCCAGGCCAGGGCCGCGGCGCCCGCGGCCTTCAGGGACTGGGTGACCACGTCGCGCTCCGGGCCGGGACCCGCCCGGGCCCGGCGGGCCGAACGCCAGATCGTCGATGCCTCCCGGGCCGGCCACCGCCACGTACGGCCGAGCGCGACACCACCGGTGTGCGATCGGTGATCACTCTCTGCCACTGCCACCTCCGGAATCCGCGCCTACGTCACGGCACGCGTTCCCGGACGAGCGTCGCCGAACCGCTCCTTCAGCCGGCCGACCGGGCTGTCGCCGAGGCCGGCCAGCAGGTCCGCGGGGTCCTGGTAGACGGCCGCGGCGCCGGCGCCCTCGAGGTCCGCCTGCGGGATGCCCCCGCACCGCAGCCCCACAGCGAGCACGCCCGCCCGGGTGGCGGCCTCCATGTCCCACACCGTGTCACCGACGAAGACCGCACGGTCCGCGGGCACCCCGGCCAGTTCCAGGGCCCGCTCGACCGGGTCGGGGGCCGGCTTGCCCGCGTCGACGTCGTCGGCGCTCGCGGTGGCGGTGATGGCGTCGTCGGCGTCGATGGCACGGCGCAGGGCGTCGAGTTCCGCGCCCTGCGCCGACGTGGCGAGGACGACGCTCCAGCCCTGCCCGGCGAGGGTCCGCAACAGCCGGCCGGCCTGCGGCAGGGCGGGCAGCCGGTCGGCGTACGTCGCGTACAGCGTCTTGTGGGCGGCGCTGATGGCGGCGTCCTGGCTCGTGTCGCGTCCGGCTCCGAGCAGATGGGCGACGAGGTCGTGGCCCGCCAGGCCGACGGCCCGGTGGATGTCGTGCATCACGACGTCGTGCCCGGCCTGGCGGAACGCCTCCCACCAGGACGTCACATGCAGATGGTTGGTGTCGACGAGCGTCCCGTCGACGTCGAAGACGGCCGCGCACTCCATGTCGCCGTTCCTCCTTCTCGGAACTTCTCGGCATTTCCCGGAACAGGCCGACGGGCCGCGCGGCCGAGACCGCGCGGCCCGTTTCCGGCACCGGATTACTTCTGGGTGGACCTCTTGACCCGGTCTCCGGTCCTCTCGACCGTTTCCTGGGCCTTGCCCCTCAGCTGTTCGCCGCGGCCTTCCGCCTCCATGTGCTGGTCGTCGGAGGCCTTGCCGACGGTTGCCTTCATCTTGCCCTTGAGCTGCTTCGCCTTCGCCTTCGCCTTGCTCACGGCAGTGTTCCTTCCACAGGGGTCAGAGGTGACTGAACTGGCTCCCACCTTGCGCCGGTCCCTCCGTACCTGCAATCCGGGACGTCCAGGAATGTCCCGGTACACCCGCTCGTTCGCGCCCGTTCAGCCCGTCGGCTCGGCCGGGGCGGAATCCTGTCCGGCGTCGGGGGCGCCCTCTTCCTGCGCGCCCTCGCCGGCTTCCTCCGGCGGCCCCTCACCGTCCTGCGCCTGCTGATCGGGCAGATCTCTCGGCACGGGCGTACCGGTCTCTTCCTGGTCCTGCGCCTTCCGGTCACTCATGGGGTCCTCCTCACGTCGGGCGGCGTCGCGGCCACCGGATGCCTCACGCGCGGCAGAGGCAGAACGGGTGGCCCGCCGGATCGGCGTACACCCGGAATCCCCGCTTCCCGCCGTCGTCGTCCAGGTCGAGCGGGGTGGCACCGAGGGCGAGCACCTGTTCCTGCGCCGCCTCGATGTCCGGTACGTCGAAGTCGAAGTGCATCTGCTGCGAGTTGTCGTCCGCCCGCGGCCAGTTCGGCGGCCGGAAACCCGGCGCGCGCTGGAAGGCGATACGGTTCCCGCCGGGCACGTGCAGGACGCACCAGTCCTCGTCGTCCCGCTTCACCTCACCACCGAGCACCGCGGCGTAGAAGCCTGCCAGCGCCCCGGGATCGGGACAGTCCACGGCCACGAGAGAGTACTGCGCAATGGCCACACCGGCCTCCTTGCTCGGGTTCGCGTCCCACCCCGGTACCCGTCCTGGGCCGGCTGAACCGAACCGCGCAAACCGCCATCTTTTGATAGGAAGGGGATGAATAACACCCTCGGACCTGAGAGGCGCGACGGAGTGGAGCCCACCAGCCAGCAGGAGAACGCGCACAGCTCTGTCCTCACCCTTCACGTCAACGGGACCCCGCACACCCTGTCGCTCGACCACAGGACCACCGTCCTGGACGCCCTCCGCGAGCACCTGGACCTCACCGGGGCGAAGAAGGGGTGCGACCACGGCCAGTGCGGTGCGTGCACCGTGATCGTCGACGGCCGGCGCGCCAACAGCTGTCTGCTGCTCGCCGCCGCCCACAACGGCGCGCACCTCACCACCGTGGAAGGACTCGCCGACGGCGACCGGCTCCATCCGGTCCAGGAGGCGTTCGTCGCGCGGGACGCCCTGCAGTGCGGCTACTGCACCCCGGGCCAGATCTGTTCGGCCGTCGGGGTCCTGGCCGAAGCCGCCGAGGGACATCCCTCGTACGTCACTGCCCCCGGGCCCGCTCCGGACGGTCCCGCCGTCCTCACCCCGCACGAGATCCGGGAACGCATGAGCGGCAACATCTGCCGCTGCGGCGCCTACCCGAACATCGTGGACGCGATCGGGGAGGTGGCGCCGTGAAGCCGTTCGCGTACTTCCGCGCCGAGACCGCCGACGACGCGGTCGACGCCTTCGCCGCCCATCCGGAGGCGCAGTACCTCGGCGGCGGCACCAACCTCGTCGACCTGATGAAACTCGGGGTCGCGACCCCGGAACTCCTCATCGACGTCAGCCGTCTGCCGCTGGACGGGATCGACGAGACGCCCGACGGTTCCCTGCACATCGGCGCGACCGTACGCAACAGCGATCTGGCCGCCCACCCCACCGTGCGTACGCGCTACCCCGTCCTGTCGCAGGCCCTGCTCTCCGGTGCCTCGGGGCAGCTGCGCAACACCGCGACCACCGGCGGAAACCTGCTCCAGCGCACCCGCTGCCCGTACTTCCAGGACATCTCGACCCCCTGCAACAAGCGCGTCCCGGGCACCGGGTGCTCGGCCCGCGAAGGGCTCCACCGCGACCTCGCGGTCCTCGGCCACTCCGAGCACTGCATCGCCACGCACCCCTCGGACATGGCGGTCGCGCTGGCCGCCCTCGACGCCACCGTCCATCTGCGCGGCCCGCAGGGCGTACGCACCCTGGCCGTCGTCGACTTCCACCGCCTGCCGGGCGACCGCCCCGATCAGGACACCGTCATCCGTACGGGCGAACTGATCACCGGCGTGACCCTGCCGCCGGCCCTGCCCGGGTCCCGCTGCGGCTACCGCAAGGCCCGCGACCGCGCCTCCTTCGCCTTCGCCCTCGCCTCCGTCGCCGCCGTGCTGCGCGTCGAGGGCGGCGTCGTCCGCGACGCCGCCCTGGCCTTCGGCGGGCTCGCCCACCGGCCCTGGCGGGCCCGTGCGGCCGAAGAGGTGCTGCGGGGAGCGCCCGCCACCGAGGACACGTACGCCCGGGCGGCCGACGCCGAACTCGCCGCGGCCGAGCCGCTGCGCGACAACGGCTTCAAGGTGCCGCTCGCCCGCAACCTCACCATCAGCGTGCTGACCGAGCTTGCCTCCCGTACCCGAGGACGTGAGGACCCGTCATGACGCACCCACCGTCCCCCCTGGGCACCCCCGCCGTCCGCCGGGAGGCCCGGGACAAGGTCACCGGCGCCGCCCGCTACGCGGCCGAGCACACCCCGCCGGGCTGCGCCCACGCCTGGCCGGTGCCCGCCACCGTCGCCCGCGGCCGGGTCACCGCCGTGCACGCCGACGCGGTGCTGGCCCTGCCCGGGGTGCTCGCCGTCCTCACCCACGAGAACGCGCCCCGCCTCGGAGAACCGGACGACCCCACCCTGGCGCTCCTGCAGAGCGCCCGCGTCCCGCACCGCGGCTGGTACGTCGCCCTGGTGGTCGCCGACACCCCGGAGAACGCCAGGGCCGCCGCCGACGCGCTGCGGATCGAGTACGCGCGCGAGGAGCACGACGTACGGCTGACCGCGGACCACCCGGGCCTCTACACGCCGGAGCAGGCGAACGGCGGTCACCCGGCCGTCCGGGAACGCGGCGACTTCGACACGGCGTTCGCCGCCGCGGCGGTGCGGACCGACGCCACCTACACCCTGACCGCGCTGCACAACCACCCCATGGAACCGCACGCGGCCACCGCCCGGTGGGACGACGGGCACCTGACCGTGTACGACTCGGCCCAGGGCTCCAGAGCGGTGCAGGACGCTCTGGCCCGGGTCTTCGGACTGGAGAAGACCGACGTCACGGTCGTTTCCGAGCACGTGGGCGGCGGGTTCGGCTCCAAGGGCACCCCCCGCCCCCAGCCGGTGCTGGCCGCCATGGCCGCGCTCCACACCGGGCGCCCCGTCAAGCTGGCGCTCCCCCGCCGCCAGCTCGCCGCGGTCGTCGGCCACCGCGCGCCGACCGTGCAGCGCGTCCGGCTGGGCGCCGGCGCCGACGGCGTGATCACCGCGCTCGCCCACGAAGTGGTCACGCACACCTCCACGGTCAACGAGTTCGTGGAGCAGGCGGCCGTTCCGGCCCGCACCATGTACACCTCGCCCCACAGCCGCACCAGCCACCGGGTCGCCGAGCTGGACGTGCCGACCCCCTCGTGGATGCGCGCTCCGGGTGAGGCGTCCGGGATGTACGCCCTGGAGTCGGCGATGGACGAGCTCGCCGTCGCCGCCGGGGTGGACCCGGTGGAGCTGCGGCTGCGCAACGAGCCGGACACCGAACCCGACAGCGGCAGACCCTTCAGCAGCCGGCACCTGGCCGAGTGCCTGCGGGAGGGGGCCCGGCGCTTCGGCTGGGAGCGGCGCGATCCGCGTCCGGGCGTCCGCCGCGAAGGGGACCTGCTGCTGGGCACCGGGGTGGCCGCGAGCACCTACCCGGTCATGGTCAGTCCGTCCTCCGCCACCGCGCACGCCGCCCCCGACGGCACGTATCTGATCCGGGTCAACGCCACGGACATCGGCACCGGGGCCCGCACCGTGCTCGCGCAGATCGCCGCCGATGTGCTGGCCGCGCCCCTGGAGTCGGTGCGCGTCGACATCGGCAGCAGCGATCTGCCGGCGGCGCCGCTCGCGGGAGGCTCGTCGGGCACGGCGTCGTGGGGCTGGGCCGTGCACAAGGCATGCACGGCTCTGGCCGAGCGCCTCGGCGATCACTCCGGCGGCCTGCCGGCCGAGGGCGTGATCACCGCCGCGGACACCGAGGAGGAAGTGGGGAAGGAATCGCCGTACGCGCGGCACGCGTTCGGCGCCCACTTCGCCGAGGTGCAGGCCGACACCGTGACGGGGGAGATCCGCGTACGCCGCCTCCTCGGCGTCTACGCCGCCGGCCGCATCCTCAACCCCCTTACCGCGCGCTCCCAGTTCATCGGCGGCATGACCATGGGTCTGGGCATGGCGCTGACGGAGGGAAGCACCATGGACGCCGCCTTCGGGGAGTACACGGAGAAGGACCTGGCCTCGTACCACGTGCCCGCCTGCGCGGACGTGCCGGCGATCGAGGCGCACTGGATCGACGAGGACGATCCGCACCTCAACCCGGTGGGCGGCAAGGGCATCGGTGAGATCGGTGTGGTCGGCACGGCGGCGGCCCTCGCCAACGCCGTCCACCACGCCACGGGGGCGCGGCTGCGGGAGCTGCCCCTGACGCCGGACAAGGTGCTGCCGCATCTGAATCCGATGAGGTGAGGCGAGCGCCGGCCGGCGGCGCGGCCGGCGCGTCGCTCGGCGGGGTCGGCGGGGTCGGCGGGACGTCCCCGCCCTCCTGATCCACGCGGGCTTCGGCCCCCGGTCCCTTCCGGCCGAGCCGGGCAACGCGCACGGCGCCATCCACGGCGGCGCCCTGCTGGACAGCCTGAGGACGCTCGGCCGCGCATCCGGGGAGATCGAGGCGGTGGCCATCACGCACCTGCGCATCGACCACCTCGGGTGGGCGTGGCACCCCGCCCCGGGCAGCGACCGGCCCGCGTTCACCGGCGGCGGCTGTCTGCCGGCCGAGCCCGAGTGGTCGCAGCGCCACCTCGCGGAAGCGCACGGTACGAGCAAGGAGATCCTCGCGGCCCTGGAGCCCCAGGTGCGCACCGTGGCCGGCGGGGAGGAGACATCTCCCGGCGTACGGGTGCTGCTCACCCCCGGCCACACCGCCGGGCACACGTCGTACGTCATCACCGGGGGGGCGGCCGGCGCCTGATCGCCTTCGGCGACGCCCCGCACTCGCCGGTCCGGATCGCCCACCCGCAATGGTGGGCCGCTCCCGACCACGACACGCGGCAGTCGACCGCCTTCCGCCGCCGTCTCGTCGCCGAGCTGACGGAGCCCGGCATCCCAGGCTTCGGCGGTCACTTCGCCGACGTGGTGTTCGCAGAGGTACGCCGCCAAGGCGCGGACGGGCCCGCCGCCCGGCACCCCGTCTCGGCGTGAGCGGCCGGGAGGGCATGACCGCGGCTACGGTCCTCACGCCTGTGGCCTCCGCGAAGACGCCCGCGCGAGCATCCGCCGGGCACGCCGGGTCCACCGGGCACGGGCCGGGCATCCTCGCGGTCGCGCTCACCGCGACCGTGACGGTGATGCCCGGCTTCACCGTCGGAGCGCTCGCCCCGTCGATCGAGGTGGACCTCCACGTCTCCCGCAGCAGCCTCGGCCTCGCGAGCACCGTGCTCGTCGCCGCCGGGGCGCCGCGCCCGCCGCGGCGCCGGCAAGGAATGACCGGCGTGTGACAGGGAATAGGGCTGACAACGGCGCAGCCACCGGGATGACGCGTGGTTCGCCGTCCACTGGTGGGAGAAGAACATGCTGGCATTCGCGGCGGCGGTGGTGTTCGTCATCGCCTTCATCATTCACGCGACCGAGGCGTCGACAGCCGCGGTCTTCGGTCCGACGAGCCTCATGCTCCTCGGACTCGCCCTCCTCGCCCTGCATGTGGCCGGTGTGGGCTCCGGGTGGTCCGGCCGGGGTGCTCGGCGCTGACAGGGAGGGAGTCGGTTCACGACCGCCCGGAGCGGGGCCCCGGCCCCGCCCCGGGCGGTTCCCGGTCCCGGTCCGTCAGGCCGCGCGGGCGCCGCGCGCGCGGTGCTCGCGGATGATGCCGGCGTAGTGGTGACCGCTGCCCTTGATGGTGCGGCGCTGGGTCTTGTAGTCGACGTGGACGAGGCCGAAGCGCTTGTCGTAGCCGTACGCCCACTCGAAGTTGTCCAGCAGCGACCAGGCGTAGTAGCCGGCCAGCGGCGCGCCCCGCCGCGCGGCGCGGGCGCAGGCGGCCAGGTGTTCCTGGAGGTACTGGGCGCGCTCGCGGTCGTCGACCGTGCCGTCGGCGAGGACCGCGTCGGGGTAGGCGGAGCCGTTCTCCGTGACGTAGAGCTTGCGTGCACCGTAGTCGTCGGTGAGACGCATCAGCAGGGTCTCGATGCCGCTCGCGTCGATCTCCCAGTCCATGCCCGTGCGCGGTACGCCGGGACGGCGGATCTGGCGTGCGAAAGGGTACGGACCGTGCGGGTCGTCGGTCACCACGGCCGGGAAGTAGTAGTTCAGGCCCAGCCAGTCCAGCGGCTGCGCGATGGTGGCGAGGTCGCCGGCGCGCTCGGGGAGGTCCACGCCGTACACCTCGGTCATGTCGGCGGGGAAGCCCCGGCCGTGGACCGGGTCGAGCCACCAGCGGTTGGTGTGGCCGTCCATGCGGCGGGCGGCGGCGAGGTCGGCCTCGGACCGCGAGGCGGGTTCGACGGTGGAGAGGTTGTTGACGATGCCGATCTCGGCGCCGGGCGCGGCGGCGCGTACCGCCTGGGTGGCGAGGCCGTGGCCCAGCAGCAGGTGGTACGAGGCACGGACGGCGGCGGTGATGTCGGTGGCTCCCGGAGCCATCCTGCCTTCGAGGTGGCCGATCCAGGCCGAGCAGAGCGGCTCGTTGAGGGTGGCCCACAGCTTCACGCGGTCGCCGAGGGCGCCCGCGACCACGGAGGCGTACGCGGCGAAGTGCTCGGCGGTCCGGCGGTCGGGCCAGCCGCCGCGGTCCTGGAGGGCCTGCGGCAGGTCCCAGTGGTAGAGCGTGACGTTCGGGGTGATGCCCGCTTCCAGCAGGGCGTCGACGAGCCGGGAGTAGAAGTCGAGGCCCTCCTGGTTGACCGCCCCGTCGCCGCCGGGCACGATCCGCGGCCAGGCGACCGAGAGCCGGTAGGAGTCGACGCCCAGCTCCTTCATGAGCGCGATGTCCTCGCGCCAGCGGTGGTAGTGGTCGCAGGCGACGTCACCGTGGTCGTTGTTGTCGATCCTGCCCGGGGTGTGCGAGAAGGTGTCCCAGATCGACGGGGCGCGGCCTCCCTCCGCCACGGCTCCCTCGATCTGGTACGCCGAGGTGGCCACCCCCCACGCGAAGTCCCCGGGGAGGGCGGCGCGGGCCGCGGGGTCGTTGAGCTGGGTCACGGGAGTCCTTTCGGGGCGGGTCACTTGACGGCTCCGGCGGTGAGCCCGGAGACCAGGTAGCGCTGGAGGAAGAGGAAGCCGGCGACGACGGGGGCGCTGACGACGAGGGAGGCCGCCATGACCTGGTTCCAGTAGACGTCGTTCTGGGTGGCGTAGCCCTGGAGGCCGATGGAGAGGGTGCGGGTCGTCTCGTTGGTCATGACGGAGGCGAACAGCACCTCGCTCCAGGCGGTCATGAAGGAGTAGACCGCCACGGCGACGATGCCCGGGACGGCCGCGGGCACGATCACCCGGAACAGCGCGCCCAGGGGGCCGCAGCCGTCTACCATCGCGGCCTCGTCGAGGTCGCGGGGGACCGAGTCCAGGTAGCCGATCAGCATCCAGATGGAGAACGGCAGGGAGAAGGTGAGGTAGGTGAGGACGAGGCCGCCGCGCGAGCCGAAGAGGGCGATCCCGGTGGCGTTGCCGATGTTGACGTAGATGAGGAACAGGGGCAGCAGGAAGAGGATGCCGGGAAGCATCTGCGTCGACAGCACCGTGACGGTGAACAGCCGCTTGCCGCGGAAGCGGTAGCGGCTGACGGCGTACGCCGCGAAGATCGCGATGATCACCGAGCAGACGGTCGCCGCACTGGCCACGATCAGCGAGTTCACGAAGTAGTCCGCCAGCGGGACGGTGGACCAGATGTCGATGTACGGGCGGACGGTGAGCTCGCTGGGCAGCCAGCGGAACTCGCCCGAGACGTCCTGGAGCGGCTTCAGCGAGCTGCTGACCATGACGTAGACGGGCACCGCCACGAAGGCGGTCAGCACGGTGAGGAAGATCCTGCGGGTCCACAGGAAGGACCGCGGGGGCGCGGTCGGTGAGCGGCGGGGCGCCGCCGCGGGGGCCCCCGTCGTCGCGCTAGACATCGGCCGGCTTCCTTCCGCGCGAGGTGACCAGGAGGTAGACGCCGGTCACCGCCAGCAGGAACAGCAGCAGCAGGGCGGACATGGCCGATCCGGTGCCGAAGTTCCAGGTGACGAACGACGACTGGTAGATGTGGAGGGAGATGAGGTTGGCGGCTTCGGGGGCCGACTTGCCGAACAGCACGAACGGCGTGTTGAAGTCGTTGAACGTCCACAGGAACAGGACGAGCACGAGGACCTGGTTGACCGGCCGGAGCGAGGGCAGCGTGATCTTGCGGATCTGCTGCCAGACGCCCGCGCCGTCCAGGGCGGCGGCCTCGTACAGCTCCCTGGGGATGTTCTGCAGGCCGGCCATGATGATCAGGAAGGCGAACGGCCAGCCCTTCCAGACGGAGACGACGAGCAGCGCGACGAAGCTGTTGTCGCCGATCAGCCAGAAGGAGGAGCCGTCGGTGAGGCCGAGCTGGTCGTGCAGGACGTGGTTCACCAGACCGTTGTCCCGCTGGAACATGAACGCCCAGGTGATGACGGCGGCGTAGGCCGGCAGCGCGTACGGCACCAGGAAGAGGGTGCGCAGCAGGCCGCGGCCGCGGAAGGTGTCCTGGAGGAAGATCGCGGCGGCGGTGCCGATCAGCCAGCACAGGCCGACGGAGAGCACGGTGAACGCGCAGGTCACCAGGAACGAGTCGAGCAGGGCCTCGCCCACGGGTGCGTCGAAGTCGACGGTCGCGGAGAAGTTGGCGAGCCCGTTCCACGGCGCGACGGACCAGTCCCGGATGGTGAACTGGGTGAGTTCCTTGAAGCTCATCATGATGCCCATGACCATGGGCAGCAGGTGGACGAGGAGCTCCACGAGCACGGCGGGCAGGAGGAGCAGGTAGGGCAGGCCGACGCGGCGGAGCCGCCCGGGGAGGCGCGGCCGGCGCGGCCGTCCCTTCCCGGTGGCGGGCCGCTCGGTCGAGCGGCCCGTCGGCGCCTGTGCCTGCCGGTGAGCGGCGGTGGCGGCGGGTGTCACAGTGGGACCTACTTCGGCATCTGCTGCTGGGCCTTGGACAGGGCGGCCTCGACGGACTCGGTGGTCACCGGACGCCCGTTGGCGGCGTCGGCGAAGAGGCCCTTGACGGCCGTACCGACCGCGGTCTCGAACTGGGACTCGTTGGCGACCTGCGGCAGCGGGGCGGCGCTCCTGGTGAGCGTCTCGCGCAGCACGGTGCCGTCGGGGGTGTCGAAGGTGCCGTCCTGCTGGGCGGACTTGACCGACGGAATGGACCCGTACGTCCCGTTGAGGATCTTCTGCTCCTCGTGGCTGGTCATGAACTTCACGAACTCCGTGGCGCCGTCGAGGTTCTTGGTGTTCTTGAAGACGGCGATGTTGATGCCGGAGACCATGGAGTTGACCTGGCGGCCCTGGCCCGGGGTGCCGGACTGGACGGGCGCCGGGGCGACGCCCCAGTCCTCGTTCTTCATGCCGTGGGCCTTGAACGTGCTGGCGGCGGACTGCCACAGCACCATGGCCGTCTTGCCCCTGGCGAAGTCCTGGAGGGACTGGTTCTGGGCGTACTCGGCGTTGCCCGGAGCGATGATCTTGTTCTTGCCCATGAGGTCGACGTACTGCTTCACGGCCGCGACGTTGGCGTCCGAGGTGAAGTCCGGCTTGCCGGAGGCGTCGAAGAAGTTCCCGCCGTGCTGCTGGCTGAGCGCGAAGACCTGGTGGATGTTGTTGGACAGGTTCGAGCCCTCGGCGCCGAGCGCCCACTTGCCGTCCTTGGACAGCTTCTTGCCCGTCGCGACCATCTCGTCCCAGGTGGCCGGCGGCTTCTCGACACCGGCGTCCTCGAACATCTTCTTGTTGTAGTAGAGGGCGTACGACATCGAGTACAGCGGTACGGCCGCCGGGTCCTGGCCCTCGGCGCCCGCCGAGGCGACCGCGGCCTCGGTGAAGCGGTCCCGTCCGCCGATCCTGTCGAAGGCGGCCTCGTCCCACGGCATCAGCGCGCCGGTGGACTGGAGGGAGGCGGTCCAGGTGTTGCCGATGTTCAGCACGTCCGGGCCCTGGCCCGAGGTGGTGGCGGCCAGGATGCGGTCGAGCAGGCTGGCCCAGGGGACCACCTCCAGCTTGACCTTGATGCCGGTCTCCTTCTCGAACTTCTCCAGCTCGGGAGTGAGGATCTTCTTGTCGGCCTCGATGTTGGCGCCCTGGTTCGTCGCCCAGTAGGTCAGCGTCCTGGGCGAGGAGTTGCCGCCCGTCCCGCTCTCCCCGCCACCGCACCCGGTGGCGACGGTCGCGAGGGAGGTGACGACGGCTATGGCTGCCGCGGCTCGGATTCTGCGCATGGCGGAGTCGGCCCTTCGAAGGTGTGGGTGCCTGGGTCGCGTTCAGTCCCTGAACAACCTCATGACTTAATTTAGAACGTGAGTTAAGACCCAAGAGAGGGTCGCGTCAAGAGATGAAGCGACGGTATGTTGCACGGAGGGAAGGAGCCATATGGCCATGCGGAGCAGACGAACCGTCCGTGACCTGCGGCGAAGTAGCCGCAAAGCGGTATTGCAACGACTGTATTTCGACGGCCCGATGAGCCGTCAGGCTCTCGGCGGCGCCACGTCACTCAGTTCAGGTTCCATCAGCACCATCGTCGCGGAGCTCGTCGGCGAGGGGCTCGTCGAGGAGGCGGGCACGGTCGACTCCGACGGCGGCCGCCCGCGCACCCTTCTGCGGGTGGCCCCCTCCGGCGCCTGCCTGATAGGGGTCGATGTGGGCGAAACACGGGTGCGCGTCGAGCTGTTCGACCTCGTGCTGAGCGAACTGGCGCGGTGGGAGCGGCCGTTGCGGCGCAACGGCTATGACGTCACATCGGTCGTCCGGCACATCAGCGAAGGCGTGAGGGAGGTGATGAGCGAGGCGGGCATCACGGCCGACCTGCTGCTCGGCGTCGGTGTCGGCATCCCCGGCATCGTCGACCACGGCCCCGACGACGCCGACGCCGACGCCGTGGTGCACGGCCAGACCATCGGCTGGGACGCGGTGCCGCTGGAATCCCTGCTGCGCGACTGCGCCGTTCTGCCGCCCGGTACGCGCTTCTTCATCGAGAACGGCGCCAAGACCCTCGGCCAGGCCGAGATGTGGTTCGGCGGCGGCCGCGGCGTACGGGACGCGGCGATCGTGCTGTTCGGCTCCGGTGTCGGTGCGTGCCTCGTCACCGACGGCGCCGTCTTCGGCGGAGCGCGCGGCAGCGCCGCCGAGTGGGGCCACACCACCTTGCAGGTACGCGGCCGGCGGTGCCGCTGCGGGGCGCTCGGCTGCCTGGAGGCGTACGCCGGCGCCGAAGCGCTGATCGAGCGCTGGCAGGAGGCGGGCGCGACGCTGCCCGCCGACACCGACGAGGAGACGGCGGTCACCGCCATGCTCGCCGCCGCCTACCCCGAGGAGGGCCCGGCCGACCCCGTGGCCCTGGGTGTGCTGGCCGAGACGGCGGAGTACCTGGGCGCCGGGATCTCCGATCTGATCAACCTCTACGGCCCCGAGCGCGTACTCCTGTGCGGCTGGGCGGGGCTCCAGCTGGCGCCGTACATCCTGGACGACGTACGCCGTCACGCGAAGGCGTACGCACTGCGGCATCCGGCCGGGCGGGTCACCATCGGCCTGGGGCAACTCGGGCCCGACGCCGTCACCGTCGGTGCGGCGACCCTGCCCCTCGCCGACTTCTTCTCGCGCGGCGGCCGCCTTCACGAGCAGGCGGCGGAAGGGGACGCCCCCGTCGAGCAGGCGGGGTGGCGAGCCACGATGGAGACGCGCAGGCTGACCGCCGCACCGAAGGAGGCGGTACAGAAATAGCCAGTGCACACCTCTTGACCACAGCAGCGTGAGCGGGCAAGCATCTCCTGCTTGGAGAGCGCTCTCCAAGTTGCCTCCCCCTCCGACCTAGGAGCACAGCTCATGCACCCTGTCCCCGCCTACGCGGCCCCGCCGCCCCTCAGATCCCCTGTTTCCGCACGTCAGGGCGTCGCCGGTGCCGTGGTCACCGCGCTCGTCGCCACCCTCCTGCTGTTCGTCCCCCAGACCACCGCCCAGGCCGCGCCCGCACTGCTCTCGCAGGGCAAGCCGGTGACGGCTTCGAGCCAGGAGCACTACGGCACTCCGGCGACCGCGGCGGTCGACGGCGACAACGGCACCCGCTGGTCGAGCGCCGCCGCCGACCCTCAGTGGATCCAGGTCGACCTGGGCGCCCCGGCGAGCGTGAGCCAGGTCGTCCTGCGCTGGGAGGGCGCGTACGCGAAGGCGTACCGCATCGAGTTCTCCACCGACGCCAAGACCTGGTCGACGGCGCACTCGACCACCACGGGCCCCGGTGGCACCGAGACGCTGAGCGTCTCCGGCACCGCGCGCTACGTCCGCATGTACGGCACGGCCCGCGCCACCGGCTACGGCTACTCGCTCTGGGAGTTCCAGGTGTACGGCACCACCGGTGACGGCGGGGGCGGCCCGCAGCTCCCCGGCGGCGGTGACCTCGGTCCCAACGTGCACGTCTTCGACCCGTCGACGCCCGACATCCAGGGCAAGCTGGACGAGGTGTTCAAGAAGCAGGAGTCGGCGCAGTTCGGCACCGACCGCCACGCCTTCCTGTTCAAGCCCGGCACGTACAACAACATCAACGCGCAGATCGGCTTCTACACCTCGATCGCGGGTCTGGGCCTGTCGCCCGACGACACGACGTTCAACGGCGACGTGACGGTGGACGCCGGCTGGTTCAACGGCAACGCGACGCAGAACTTCTGGCGCTCGGCCGAGAACCTGGCACTGAACCCGGCCAGCGGCACCAACCGCTGGGCGGTCTCCCAGGCTGCCTCCTTCCGCCGTATGCACGTCAAGGGCGGACTGAATCTCGCACCGAACGGGTACGGCTGGGCCAGTGGCGGCTATATCGCCGACACCAAGGTCGACGGCCAGATCGGCAACTACTCGCAGCAGCAGTGGTACACCCGGGACAGCTCGATCGGCGGCTGGTCCAACTCCGTGTGGAACCAGACCTTCTCCGGTGTGGAGGGCGCCCCGGCGAACAGCTTCCCCGAGCCCCGCTACACCACCCTGAACACCACCCCGATCTCCCGCGAGAAGCCCTTCCTCTACCTCGACGGCAGCGAGTACAAGGTGTTCGTCCCGGCCAAGCGCACCAACGCGCGCGGCACCACCTGGGCGAACGGCACCCCACAGGGCAGTTCGCTGCCGCTGAGCAAGTTCTACGTCGTCAAGCCGGGCGCCACCGCCGCCACCATCAACGCCGCCCTCGCCCAGGGCCTGCACCTGCTCTTCACGCCGGGCATCTACCACGTCGACCAGACCGTCAACGTGAACCGGGCGGACACGGTCGTGCTGGGCCTCGGGCTCGCCACGATCATTCCCGACAACGGCGTGACCGCGATGAAGGTCGCCGACGTCGACGGCGTGAAGCTCGCCGGGTTCCTCATCGACGCCGGCCCCGTCAACTCCCCGACACTGCTGGAGATCGGCCCGCAGGGCGCGTCCGCCGACCACTCCGCCAACCCCACGACCGTCCAGGACGTCTACATCCGGATCGGTGGGGCCGGCCCCGGCAAGGCCACCACCAGCATGGTCGTCAACAGCGACGACGCGATCATCGACCACACCTGGGTCTGGCGCGCCGACCACGGCGACGGCGTGGGCTGGGAGACCAACCGGGCCGACTACGGCGTCCGCGTCAACGGTGACGACGTGCTGGCCACCGGACTCTTCGTCGAGCACTTCAACAAGTACGACGTGGAGTGGTACGGCGAGCGGGGGAAGACCATCTTCTACCAGAACGAGAAGGCGTACGACGCCCCCAACCAGGCCGCCATCCAGAACGGCACCACCAAGGGCTACGCCGCCTACCGGGTGGACGACTCGGTGAACACCCACGAGGCATGGGGCCTGGGCAGCTACTGCAACTACAACGTCGATCCGACGATCGTCCAGGACCACGGCTTCAAGGCACCGGTCAAGCCGGGCGTGAAGTTCCACAGCCTGCTGGTGGTCTCGCTCGGCGGCATGGGGCACTACAACCACGTGATCAACAACACCGGAGCGTCCACCGCCCCCTCCGGCAGCTCGACCGTCCCCTCCACGGTGGTCTCCTTCCCCTGACCGGCGGCCGCTTGCGGCTCCTCACGGCCACTTGCGGACCCTGACGGACCGGCCCGCGTGACGGCCGGCCCGCCCCACCCACCCGTCCGGGGCCCGGCTCTCCCTCGTGGAGGCCGGGCCCCGGGCGGGCCTCACGCATGCGCCACGTAGCACAACGCGGGCGCTCAGTAAGGAATGTATCGCGAACGTTGACAGGAACACGTCCGCGCGACACGCTCGGAGAGCGCTCTCCGAGAGAGTTCTCCCGGTACTGGCCACGGGATGCCGGTGCCACCCCGCCCCCAACTCCGCCAGGAGCCCACGTGTTCAGACCCCCCGCACTCATGCCGGGCCGCCCCCGGGCCGCGACCCTGCTCCTCACCCTCGGCGCCCTGCTCGCTCCGTCGCTCGCGGTCGCGACAGCGCCGGCCGCCACAGCCGCCGAAGCGGCCGCGGCCGCCGACACCCTGCTCTCCCAGGGCAAGCCCGCCACCGCCTCCTCCAAGGAAGGCGACGGGCTCTCCGCCGGACAGGCCTTCGACGGCGACCTCACCGGCACCCGCTGGGCCAGCCAGTGGTCCGACCCGCAGTGGATCCAGGTCGACCTGGGCAAGAGGGCGAACCTCAGCCGGGCCGTGCTCACCTGGGAGGGCGCCTACGGCAAGGGGTACGAGATCCAGGCGTCGGACAACGGCACCGACTGGACCACCCTGAAGAAGGTGACCGACGGCGACGGCGGCACCGACGACCTCGCCCTCACCGGCGCCGGCCGCTACGTCCGGATGCTCGGCACCGCCCGCCCCGGCGGCTACGGCTACTCCCTGTGGGAGTTCCAGGTCTACGGCTCCGACGGCACGACGCAGCCCCCGCCCGGCGGCGCGGTCAAGGTGACCGGCACGCAGGGCGCGTGGCAGCTCACCGTCGGCGGACAGCCCTACACCGTCAAGGGACTGACCTGGGGCCCCTCCATGGCGGACGCCCCGAAGTACATGCCCGACCTGAAGTCGATGGGCGTCAACACCGTCCGCACCTGGGGCACGGACGCGAGCTCCAAACCCCTCCTCGACGCGGCCGCCGCGAACGGCCTGCGCGTCATGAACGGCTTCTGGCTCCAGCCCGGCGGCGGCCCCGGCAGCGGCGGCTGCGCCGACTACGTCACCGACACCACGTACAAGAACACCATGCTCACCGAGATCGCCACATGGGTCGAGACCTACAAGAGCCACCCCGCGACCCTCATGTGGAACGTCGGCAACGAATCGGTGCTCGGACTCCAGAACTGCTACAGCGGCACGGAACTGGAGGCCCAGCGCAACGCGTACACCACCTTCGTCAATGACGTCGCGAAGAAGATCCACTCGATCGACGCCGATCACCCCGTCACCTCGACCGACGCCTGGACGGGCGCCTGGCCGTACTACAAGCGCAACGCCCCCGACCTCGACCTGTACTCGATGAACGCCTACGGCGACATCTGCGGCGTCCAGCAGGACTGGGTGGAGGGCGGCTACACCAAGCCCTACATCATCACCGAGACCGGACCGGCCGGCGAGTGGGAGGTCCCGGACGACGCCAACGGCGTCCCGGACGAGCCCACCGACGTGCAGAAGCGCGACGGCTACACCAAGGCATGGGAGTGCACGACCGGCCACCGCGGCGTGGCGTTGGGTGCGACCCTCTTCCACTACGGCCTGGAGCACGACTTCGGCGGCGTCTGGTTCAACCTGATCCCCGACGGCCTCAAGCGGCTGTCGTACTACTCGGTCAAGAAGGCGTTCACCGGCTCCAACGCCGGTGACAACCTGCCGCCGGTCATCAGCGGCATGACCGTCACGCCCGCCGGGTCCGCCGCGGCGGGCAAGGAATTCACCGTCCGCGCCGACATCCGCGACCCCGAGGGCGACGCGGTGACGAACAAGATCTTCCTCAGCGGCAACTACGCCAACGGCGACAAGCGGCTCGTCCCGGCGCAGTTCAGGTCGACCGGCGCGGGCACCTTCGCGGTCACCGCACCCGAGAAGCTCGGCGTGTGGAAGGTCTACATCCAGGCTGAGGACGGGCGTGGGAACGCCGGCATCGAGACCAAGTCGGTCAAGGTCGTCGCCCCGCCGGTCTCCGGGACCAACGTGGCGCTGAACAAGCCGACCACCGCGTCCAGCGCGCAGGCGTCCTACGGCGACTGCCCGTGCCCCGCCTCGAACGCCACCGACGGGAAGACCGACACCCGCTGGGCCAGCGACTGGAGCGACCCGCAGTGGATCCGCGTCGACCTCGGCGCCCCCACCCCCATCCGTCAGCTCCAGCTCGTCTGGGACCCGGCCTACGCCAAGTCCTACGAGGTCCAGGTGTCCGACGACGGCACCAACTGGCGCTCGGTCTACTCCACGACCACGGCCAACGGAGACATCGACACCCTCGACGTCTCCGCCACCGCCCGCCACGTCCGCCTCCAGCTGACGGCCAGGGGCACCGGGTGGGGCTATTCCCTCCACGAGTTCGGCGTCTACAGCTGACCACGCCGAACCCCATGACGGGTGGCGGGGCCCGCCGCAAGGGCTCCGCCACCCCGGCATCACCGCACAGGTCCACCCCACCAGTCGCGTGGCGCCTTCACGGACACGCGAAACCACCCCCATGGGCAGGAGATCCCCATGAGATCGAGTCCGAAGCGACTCTCCGCACTCCTCCTCGGTACGGCCCTCATCGCCGGCGTTCTCGGGATCGGCACCTTCGCCTCCGCCGCGGACACGGGCGGTGACGCCCCGCTCGCCACCGCTGCGGTCGTCGACCACACCGGGCACACCATGGCCGCCTCCACCCAGGCGTCGGGCGACGACGCCGATGGCGACGGCTACATCCCCGCCGTCCCGCAGGTCACCGGCGTCACCCCGTCCACGGCCACCCCGCCCCCGGCCTACCATCACGAGTTCCAGGCCGGCTGCTCCGTAACCCACACCGCCCCGGACGACCCGATCGTCTACCCGGGCCAGTTCGGCAAGTCCCACGACCACACGTTCATGGGCAACACCTCCACCAACGCCGCCAGCACCACCGGCTCGCTCTACGGAGGCAACACCACCTGCAAGGCGCCCGCGGACGCCTCCGCCTACTGGATGCCCTCGCTGTACAAGGGCGACCAGAAGATCCTGCCCGTCGGCCCGCAGGTCATCTACTACAAGGCGGGTGTCACCGACTACCGGAGCGTGCGGCCCTTCCCCAAGGGACTGCGGTTCGTCGTCGGCAACCCGATGCAGACCGCTCAGGAGTTCCGCAACCACAAGGGCTTCGTCGAGGGCTGGGAATGCGGTGACAGCTTCTTCAACACCGACATCCCGACGAGCTGTCCGAACCGGCCCGACGTACAGCTCAACCTGCGCATGCAGGCCCCCAGTTGCTGGGACGGAAAGTACCTCGACACCCCGAACCACCAGAGCCACATGGCCTACCCGGTCGTCAAGCCCGGCACCAACGACAACATGTGCCCGGCCTCCCACCCGGTCGCCCTGCCGATGATCGAGTTCAAGATGGCATGGCCGGTCAACGGCGACATGAGCCAGGTCCGCCTGGCCAGCGGCCGCGGCTACTCCTTCCACTACGACTTCTTCAACGCGTGGGAGGAGCGCACCCTCAAGGCCATGGTCGACCACTGCATCGTCGGCGGCCTGCAGTGCGACACACGGGGCTTTGACCTGTACCGCCCCGAACGCGGCGCGGTGCTGAACGCGGACCACCAGCTGCCCTGACCCGTACCGCCTTCCCCGCCCCTGCTTCCCCGTTCACCGCGCCCGGCCCGTACCGTCCTCCCCGACGGCACGGGCCGGGCGTCCGTCCGCGCCGGACCGCCGCTAGGCCGACGCGCGGCGCACGAGCTCCGGTTCGAAGATCACCGAGGTGGGTTCGGTCAGCGTTCCCTCGATCTGTTCCTGGAGGAGGCGCGCCATCGTGGCCGCCATCTCCTCCACCGGCTGCCGGACGGTGGTCAGCGGTGGCCGGCAGGCGACGGCCGCGCTGGAGTCGTCGAAGCCGACCACCGCCACGTCCTCCGGTACGCGTTTCCCACCTTCGCGCAGCGCCTGGCAGACACCTTGCGCCATCAGGTCGTTGGCCGCGAACACCCCGTCGATCCCGGGGTGCTCGGCCAGCAGCCGGGTCATGGCCGACGCCCCGCTGTCGAAGGTGAAGCCTCCCTCGGCTATCGGGACGTAGGGGTGGCCGTGGCGGGCCATCGCGTCCTGGAAACCGGAGAGGCGGTCCTGGGCCGCGGGCAGGTCCAGCGGGCCCGTCACCGTGGCGGCCCGCCGGCAGCCGCGCGCCAGCAGATGCTCGGCGGCCAGCCGTCCGCCCTGCCGGTGATCGACGTCGACGTACGTGAGGGGGGCGGGCAGCGCCGGACGGGCGAACAGGACGCAGGGCAGGCTCTCGGCCGCGAGCAGCGCCGGCAGCGGGTCCTCGGCGTGGGTGGAGAAGACCAGCGCGCCGTCCGCGCTGCCCTGCCGCAGGTACGCCAGTACCTGCTGCCTGGCCGCCTCGGTCTCGGCGAACATCAGCACCGGGTACATGGAGCGCGGGCGCAGGAAACCGACGACGCCGCTGACCACCCGCCCGAAGAAGGGGTCCGCGAGCGCCCGGGCCGCGAACGCGTTCTGTTCGCTCTCCGAGTCGTCGCCCGCGCCGGAGACCACCAGGGCGATGGTCTCCGCGCGCCGGGTCACCAACGACCGGGCGGCGCGGTTCGGGGCGTACCCGGTCCGCGCGATCGCCTCCCGCACCGCTTCGCGGATGGCGGGGTCCACGTTGCGGATGCCGTTGACGACCCGGGAGACGGTCGCGCGGGAGACCCCCGCTTCCCGGGCCACGTCCTCAAGAGTGGGCGCCTTTCTGGTCATGCCCGCACCCTACCGCCGGGCCGCGCCCCTGCGGGAGCGCTCTCCGGAGCCGGTCTCCCAGGTCAGAGGCGTACGGTACGGGGCCGCCCGGCCTCGACGGCGGCGGCCAGCGGCAGTTCTCCCGCCGACGGTCCCACGAGCACCCGGTACGCTCCCGGCTCCACCCGCCAGCCGTGGTCCGCGGCGGACCAGTGCCGCAGCGCCCGCCCCGGCACCCGTACCCGCGCGGTGACCGGCTCCCCCGGGCCCGCTTCGACCGCGGCGTACCCGGCGAACCACCGGTGCGGACGCTCCACCGACGAGCCGGGGCGCGCGAGATACACCTGGACCACCTCGCGGCCGCGCCGCCCTCCCGTGTTGCGGACCCGGACGGCGACCGTGAAGGAGCCGTCGGATCCGTCGCCGGGCACCGCGCCGGACACCGTGCCGGAGACCTCGCCGGGCCCTGCGCCGGAGACGGTCATCTCCTCGTACGCCCAGGTCGTGTAGCCCAGGCCGTGCCCGAACCAGTACGCGGGCTCGCGCCCCTCGCGCAACCAGGCGCGGTAGCCGATGTGGAGCCCCTCGGTGTAGCCGAGCACGCCGTTCTCGGGCCGTGTCCCGGTGACGGGTACGTCGTCGAGCACCGCCCCCCAGGTGGTCGGCAGCCGCCCGCCGGGCTCGGCACGCCCGAGCAGCACGTCCGCGATGCCCGTGCCCCCTTCCTGCCCGGGGAACCACGTCAGGAGCACCGCCGCGACCTCCTCCCGCCACTCCATCTCCACCGGTCCTCCGGCGTTGACGACGACCACGGTGCGCGGGTTGGCCGCCGCCACCGCCCGCACCAGGTCGTCCTGGTGGCCGGGCAGCGCGAGGCCGGTGCGGTCCTGTCCTTCGGACTCGCTGTCCTCGGTGGTGCCGACGAACACGACAGCCGTGTCCGCGCCACGCGCCACCCGTGCCGCTTCGGCGACGGCCGAGGCGGGGTCCGGCACGGGCGGCCCCGCGGTCACCAGGGTGGCGCGGCCGCTGCCGGGCACGAGTTCGCGCCGCGCCACGACGCGCACCGCGCGCCCGGCCGTCATCCGCACGCTCCCGTAGTGGCACGGCGGGTTGACGTGGACGACGGCCGGATCGTCGCTCTCGCGCGGGAACACGCCGTCCACCAGGACCCGGTCGTCCACGGTCAGGGTCATGCGGCCGAATCCGCCGACACCGAGCGTCCATTCGCCCCCGGCGGCGGGCAGCAGCAGGGCGCTGATCTCGACGGTGTGCGCGCCCGCGTCCACGGGCGGCTCCAACTGCCGTCCCGAGAAGCGGTGTTCGGCGTACAGCTCGCGTCCCTGCGCGTCGAGCGTACGCAGCAGCACCCCGGGCAGCCCGCTGCGGGGGTCGCGGCATTCCGCGGCGGTCCCGAGCGGCGGCGGCTCCCCGAGGGCGGGGCCGGGTGCGTGGACGACGTGCGCGCGGCCGGCGAGGGCCGCCCGGATGCCCTCCAGGGGCGTTGTGACGGTGTCGGGGAAGACACCGGCGCTGCCGCCGCCCTGCGTCCTCGGTCCGGCGGCGTGTGCGCCGATCACCGCGACGGTGCGCACGGCGTCGGGGTCCAGCGGCAGCAGGCTGTCGTTGCGGAGCAGGACCGCGCTCGCGGCGACCGTACGCCGCAGCAGCGGACGTACGCCGCCGGGGTGCGGCGGGGGTGCGGGTTGCGGCAGGGGTGCGGGTTGCGGCAGGGGTGCGGGTTGCGGCAGGGGTGCGGGTTGCGGCAGGGGTGCGGGTTGCGGCAGGGGTGCGCCGAGCGGATCGAGCGCACCGACCCGGGCGGCGAGCCGCAGCAGGCGCCGGACCTTGTCGTCCACGGCTTCCACCGGGACCGCGCCCGCGCGCACCGCCGCGACCAGGGCGTCCGCCCACGTGCTCCCGGGCCCCGGCATGACCAGGTCCAGGCCGGACAGGGCGGACGCCCCGGTGGACCGCACCGCGCCCCAGTCGGAGATGACCACACCGTCGAAGCCCCACTCCCCCTTCAGCGGCTCGGTCAGGAGCGGGCTCTCCGTCATGGTGGCGCCGTTGACCCCGTTGTACCCGGCCATGACGAGCCGGACGCCCGCCTCCACCGCGGCCTCGAAGGGGGCGAGGTAGACCTCCCGCAGGACACGTTCGCCGACCCGGACGTCGACGGTCAGCCGTTCGGTCTCCGCGTCGTTCGCCACGTAGTGCTTGGCCGTGGCGGCGACGCCGTGCGCCTGGATGCCCCGGATCAGCGCGGCTCCGGTGCGGCCGGTGAGTTCCGGATCCTCGGAGAAGCACTCGAAGTGCCGGCCGCCCAGGGGTGAGCGGTGCAGGTTGAGCGTGGGCGCGAGCACCACGTCGACTCCCTTGCGGCGGGCCTCGGCAGCGAGCAGGCCGCCGAGCCGCTCGACGAGCCCCTCGTCCCACATCGCGCCGAGCGCGGAGGCGGAGGGGATCAGCACGGAGGTGTCCCGCTCGTCCCAGGCTTCGCCCCGCACACCGGCGGGCCCGTCGGATGTCGTCATCGGCCCCAGACCGACCGCCGGTTCGGGGCGCGTGCGCCACGTGGTGGCACCGGTGAGCATGCGCACCTTCTGCCGGAGATCCAGCTTGTCCAGCAGCCGGGCGAGCTCTTCCTCTTTCACCTGTCCGCCTCCTCGACGCCCGTTGGGAGAGCGCTCTCCCAGGATCATGACCAAGTCGACCAGCACCTGTCAACGGATCAGAATCCGCTCCTTGGCGCGTACCGGGTGATGGGGGTCGGGGTTTCCAGGGGCCGATGCGGTCCAGGCGGCGGCGTTGCTGCCGTGCGGTGGGCACATCGAGGCCCTGGCCGCGTCCGGTGGGGCGGCCGGCGATGTCGGCGCGCTGTTCGACGGGCTTGTGGTCGTCGTACCTGAACTTCGCCCGCACCTCGGTGACCTGAAGGCGCAGACCGCGGATGCCGGGCAGCATCCGGCCGTAGGGCGGCTGGCCGACGGTGACGGGGGCGCGTGGTCGCCGCGGGCCGGAAGGGGGCGAGCCGGCGGCGCAGCAGCTCGGCCCTGCCCTCCGGGTCGTCGACGACCGAGTCCAGGACGCCCGCGGCGGCCGACACCGGGTAGTCGTGGCCGCCGACGCCGTGATGCCGCTGTGGGCCGGGGAGCGGGGCAGCGAGGCCCGGCTCATGCTGACGACCTCGGGCCCGGCCCCGGTCGAGGTCTGGCGCTGGGAACTCGTACCGGGCGAGGAGTACCCCAGCCACCCCCACCAGGCCGGAGTCGTCGAAACCGTCAGCGTCACCGCCGGACGGATGACCCTGGTCGTCGACGGCACCGAGCACCCCGTCGAAGCCGGACAGACCGCCACCTTCGACGGCGACGCCCCCCACACCTACCGCGGCACCGGCACCGGCACCTGCCACCTGCCACCTGATCATGACCGTCCACCTGCCGCCCGGCTCCGCCTCCGCCACCTGACCCGCGCCGGGTCCCGGGCCGGCTCCAGGGCCCGCGCCCGGACCGGTACCGGCGCCCGGCGGGCCGGGAGCCGCGGGCTGCGGACTGCGGGCTGCGGACTGCGGGCCGCGGACAAGCCAGAGCCTCCGGTGGTGACCGGAGGCTCTGGCTCAGCGACTCCGCTTCGGGGGCGCTTGGGGTTGACAGGCCCACCCTGCCTTCGCCGGGCGGGTCACTGAGGCGGGTTACTGGTTGGGCTGGGCGGCGCTCACGTCGCCCAGGGCCGAATCGGGGTCACGTTCGATCGCCAGGTCGCCCAGGGAGACGATGCCCACCGCGGTGGCGCCTTCGACCACGGGCAGCCTCCGCAGGGAATGTTCCCGCATCAGTTGAATGGCGCGGTCGACTTCGTCGTCGGGTGTGACGGTGACGAGGTCGGGACTGCATGCCTCCTGCACGGTCGTGTCGCCGGGGTCCTTGCCTTCGGCGAGCACGCGCACCACGAGGTCCCGGTCCGTGACCAGCCCGCGCAGCCGGTCTCCCTCGGTGACCAGAACGGCGCCGATGTTCTCCTCGCGCATCCGGTGCGCGACCTCGCTGACCGCGGTGAGCGCGCCGACGGCAACGAGGTCGCTTGTCATGATTTCACGTACTTGCTGAGCCATCGATCTCTCCCATGCCTCCCATGACCGGGCGGCGCGAGCGTGGCCGCCCCGTTCCGTTTCACCCGGTGTCGGCACCGCGCCCAAGCGCGCGGAGGATGTCCTGGGCGTTCTCGTACTGCCCATCGGCCGGCGGCTTCGCCACCGTGTCGGCGGTGCGGTCCGGCGCGTCGTTCCCCCGCAGCGTCCGCAGCGCCTTCCCGCGGACGGCCGGACAGAGGCCACGGCCAGGTGCCGGGCCGCCTCCGGTCGGCGTTCACGTCTCCGTTCAAGTCTCCCTCGGGGGTACACGCGCCCTCGTGTCCCTCCCGGTTCCTGGGTGCCCCGACGGGAGCGACGTAATCGGAAGGTCTGCTTCCAGTGCACCGAGTGCACCGAGTGCACGCTGCCGTTCCCCCGGAATGGAGGGCGGGCGCACCGGGTGGCGTACAGCGCTCTCAAGCACACGCACGAGAAGGCCGGTGACCACTGGGAACGCAAGGAGAACCAGCGCAAGGGCCCGTCCGATCCGAAGGCGGCGGGACCGCGGCAGCAGGGCGGACGCAGTGGCGAGGGGGTCGACGAGCAGGCGTCGAAACAGCATCTGTACGACCTGGCCGAGCGGCTCGGCGCCGAGGGGCACTCGCGGATGAGCGGGTCGGATCTGCTGGAGGCCGTCCGCAAGGCGAACCGCGCGAAGACCCGTGAAGCCCGGTCGTAGTTAATCCGGGTCATTTCGGGCACCCGCTCCGCATGAACACACCACACAACCCCGATCCCGAGCCGGACCGGACCACCGGCCTCGAACCGGGCGGCTCGGTGCCTCCCGGCGAAACCCCTCCCGGTGAGTCGAGTACCGGTTCGGAGACCGGCCCGCGCGTCGAACCTCCACGTGGCTGGGCCAAGGGCCCGCTGATCGCCATCGGAGTGGTCGTGCTGCTTTTCGCAGCCTTCTTCCTGGTGTACGCGGTGCTCATCTAGCCGGGCTCCAGCCGGCCCGGCACCCGGCCGGGCGGTGCCTCATGGACGGTGCCTCACGGACGGCGTCTCACGGACGGCGCCAGGAGTCGTCGTCGAGGTGGGAGCCCGCCATGGGGCCCATGCGCAGCATTCCTCCGTCGACCGGCCATGACGCTCCGGTGACGTAGGACGCGTCCGGGCCGGCCAGGAAGGCGATGACGGAGGCGACTTCCCGCGCGTCGCCGGGACGCCCCAGGGGAATGCCACGGCGTACCTCGGTCCGTACGTCCTGGTCCTCCTGGCCGGTCATGGGCGTGGCGATCTCGCCGGGAGCGACGGCGTTGACGGTGATGCCGTACTCGGCGAGTTCGAGGGCCATCACCTGCGTCAGCAGGCCGAGACCGCCTTTGGCCGCGCAGTACGGCGCGGCGCCGACGCGGGGCTGGGTCTCGTGGACCGAGGTGACGTTGACGATCCGGCCACCGCCGCCCTGCCGGATCATGCGGCGCGCGGCCCGCTGGCTGCACAGGAACGGGCCGATCATGTCGACGTCGACGACCTGGCGGACCGTGGCGAGATCGAGTTCGAGGAACGGGGTCGCCGTGCCGGTCCCCGCGTTGTTGACCAGAACGTCGATACGGCCCAGGTCCTGGGCCAGCTGGTCGACCACGTCGGCGGCGTCGGGCAGCCGGGTGAGGTCCATGGCCGCGACGGCCGCGCGGCGGCCGTGGCCGCGCACCTCTTCCGCCGTGGCTTCGGCGCCTTCCCGGTCGCTGTGGAAGGTGATGCCGACATCCATCCCCTGTGCGGCGAGGCGGACGGCCGTGGCGCGCCCGATACCGGAGTCCGCGCCGGTGACGACGGCGACGGGCGGGTGTGCGTTCTGGGAGCTGCGCATGGAGGTCCTTCTCGTGTGCCGGACGGACGGTCGGACGGAAGTGCGGGCAAAGACGGGGGCGGGGCGGGGGCGGAAGCGGGGGTGGGGGCGGGTCAGGGCCAGGACGGCTCCCTGCGCGGTACGACGACCAGCTCGGACACCGCGCTGCCGACCGGGACCGACAGGGCGTACAGCACCGTGTCGGCCACGATGTCCGGGCTCTGCAGCATGGACACGTCGGCGTCCGGAAACCGTTCGAGGATGAACGGCGTCTCCATGCCGCCCGCGATGATCCCGGTGATGCCGATCCCCGGACAGTCCCGCTGGGCCTCCTTGAACAGGGTGTGGGTGAACGCGCGCAGGCCCGACTTGCCCGCCGCGTACGGGCCGGCCTCGGTCCAGGTGCGGTTCGCCGCCGTGGAGAGGATGTTGACGATGTGGCCGCCGCCGCGCGCGACCATGCGGCGGTAGGTCTCCAGGCACAGGTACACCGGCCCCAGCAGGTTGGTCGTGACGACCCGCGTCACCTCGTCGGCCGTCAGGTGCTCGATGGGCTTGGAGACGTCCACGGCCGCGTTGTTGACCAGGATGTCCACCGACTGCCCTTCTCCGTCCAGGTCCCTGAAGACCTCCGCGACCGCCTCGGAGTCGCGGACGTCCATCTCCACGAAGCGCGCGTCGCCCCCCCTTTCGCCCAGCTCGTTGCAGAGGTCCCGCGCCAGGTCCTTGCGCAGGTCCGCCACCAGTACGGACGCGCCGGCCCCGGCCAGCCGCCGGGAGATCGAGGCCCCCAGGCCCCGTGCCCCGCCGGTCACCAGTGCCCGCTTGCCGTGAAGGTCGACCCGCACTCCGCTGTCCATGCTTCTGCCTCTCCGTCGCCCTACACCTTCGTCGTGCCGGGCGGCCCGGTCTGCGCTCGGCAACCGCCCCGTATCCCACTGTGAGCTCCACGGACGCCTCCGGCACGCCGGACTACGCCGCCGCCCCCACCTCCCGTGTGGCCGCGGTCACGCTCCCGGAGCCCGGGGCCGCGCCGCTCCCCGGTCCTCGACGCCCTGTGAGCAAGCACACCAGCGGCACCGCATCCCTGACGGCACAAGGAATTCCCGCCCCGGGGACCCCTGTTGCCCAACGCTCCCGCCCCCGGCGGCCGGCCCCGTCTGCCACCATGGTCCGGGCCGTGCCCCGGAAGGACCCCGCCCCAGGAGGCGTCGGGTCCGCCCCCACGAACGGCACAGCACCAGACAGATCCGGTGGAGCGGCCGCGCAGCGCAGCCGGTGCCCGAGCTTCCGCCGTTCCGCCACCTGAGCCCCGGCTCGTCTGCGAATACCTCACTGTGTCTTCTTCTCCCGCCGGCTCCGTGCCCGCCCCTGTCCCTGTCCCCGCCGCCCCCGTGCCCGTGCCCGTCATGACGGGCACGGTTACGGGCCCCGCTTCCGCGCCGCCCGCCGGCCGGCGGCGCTTCGGCCGTACCGCGAAACCCGGCGGCGGCGACCACTCGCCGTGGCGGTCCCTGAAGTACCGCAGCATGCGCTGGTGGTCCGTCGCGAACTTCGTCTCCAACGCCGGAACCTGGATGCAGCTCACGGTCCAGAACCTGCTGGTGCTCCAGATCACCGGGTCGGCCGCCGCGACCGGGCTGTCCATGTCGGTCCAGGCGGCGCCCGGCCTCCTCATGAGCCTCGCGGGCGGCGCCGTCGTCGACCGCTGGCCGCGCAAGCTGACCGCCGCGGTCAGTCAGGCGCTCCTCGGTGCCGTCGCCTTCCTGACGGCCGTCCTGGTGGCGACGGATCAGCTCGGTCTCGGGGTCCTGATGGCGCTGGCCGCCGTCACCGGCCTCATCGCCACCGTCGACGGACCGGCCTGTTCGCTGCTGGGCAACGACCTCGTCCGTACGGAGGACGTTCCCTCCGCCATCGGCGTGGGTTCACTCGTGCACAACGCGGGCCGCCTCGCCGGCGCCGCTCTGGCGGGAGTGACGGTGGGCTTCCTCGGCACGGCCGCCGCATACGCCGCCAACGGTCTGTCCTTCCTCTTCGTCGCCTCGGTCGTCCCCTTCCTCCGTCCGGTGCACAAGGTGGTCCGGCGCGCCGGGAACGGCAGGCGGAACGCCGACCCCGCCGACCGCACGGACCACGCGGACGACGGCATGACCGTGCGCCAGGGCATCGCCTACTTCATGCGCCGGCCCCGGCTCGTCGCGCTCGCCGGCATCACCGGCCTCAGCGCGGTCTTCGGACGGAACTACGGGCTCACCCTGGCCGTACTCGTCACCGGCCCGCTGGCCGGCGGCGCCGGAGCGTTCGGCACCGTCTCCACCGTGCTCGCCGTCGGAGGCATCATCGGGGCGGTTCTCGGGGCCCGGCTGCGCAGGCCCTCCGTACGGCTCGTGGGCACGCTCGCGGCCGCCGGGGCCCTGCTGCAGGTGGTGGCGGGGTTCTCGCCGTCGCTCGCCGTGCTGCTGGTGCTCGTCCTGCCCATGGCCGTGGTGGAGTCGGTCTCCGACACCGCCGGGACGACCGTTCTCCAGACCGACCCGCCCGCCCACATGCGGGGCCGCGTCCTCGGCGTCTGGGGCACCATCCGTACCGTGTGGAGCCTCGCGGGACCACCGGCGCTGGGCCTGCTGATGGAGCTGGCCGGAGCGCGGGGCGCCCTCGTGGCCGGTGGCCTGATCATCGCCGGTGCGGTGGGGGCGGGCTTCGTACTCCGCGACCGCCGGTCCGCGCCGGCCGTGGTCCTGCGTACGGAGGAAGGCGTGGCGGCCGCGCAGCCGCGCCTGGGCACCGCCGCCTGAGTACCGGCGCCTCCCCTGATCACGACGGCGCCGGTGCGCGGGTGGTCCGCCCTCTGCGTCCGCTGCGCCCCCTGCCGCTCACCGCGACCCCTCCGGGACCAGCGACCGGTCCGTCCCCGTGCCACGGTCCGGCTCCGGCAGTGCGCGTACCGCGTCGACGACCTCGTCGACGGTGATGCGGAGCAGCCGTTCGTCCGGCAGGTGCCCGTGGGCGTCGCCGGGGCGCGGCGAGCCGTCGGCGCCGGGGTGCCACAGCACCCGGTGCCGTGCGCGGGCCGGCGGTCCCCACAGGCGCGGGGCGACCGGACCGAAGAGGACGACGGACGGTGTGCCGAGCGCCGTCGCCAGGTGGCCGAGCCCGGTGTCGCCCACCACCACGCAGCGGGCGTGCGCGACGAGCGCGGCGAGCCGGTCGAACGGCACGTCGCCCGCGCCGCCCAGTACCGCGTCCGGCGCCAGCCCCGCCCCCGCCGCCACGTGGCGGGCCAGGGCCCCCTCCCCCGCACCCGCGGTGATCACGACCTCGTGGCCCGCGCGGCGCAGCGCGCCCGCCACGGCCGCGAACCTCTCCGCGGGCCAGCGGCGGGCCGCCGCGTCCGCGCCGGGGTGCACCACGACCGCGCCCGGCGCCGGGGAGGGGGCCGCGGGCGGCGGGATCCGCAGGTCCTCGGGGTCCGCCGCGACGCCGTACCAGCCGACCAGCCGGCACCACCGGTCCCGCTCGTGTTCGTCGGCCCGCCACTGGGGGCCGGGGATGCCGGGCGTGTCGGGGTGGGCGTACGCGAAGAGCCGCCCGGGGTCCAGCCGCTGGAGCAGCAGATGGCTCGGCGGGCCGTTTCCGTGCAGGTCCACGGCGAGGTCGGGCGGCGGCCCGTCCCAGGCCAGTTCGGCGGGGACCGCGCGTCCGGGGGCGTACGCGGGCAGCAGACGGTCGACCAGTCCGGTCGCGGTAGCCGCGGCGGCCAGCCGCCCGGGCGCCGCCAGGACCAGTTCGTGTCCGGGCAGCTCGCGCCGCAGCGCCCGCAGGGCGGGCACCGCGGTCAGCAGATCACCCAGCCCGAGGGCCCGCAGCACCAGCACCCGGGGCCCGGACTCCGGGCCGGCCCGGCGGACGCGGGCGGCGGGCCGTTTTCCCTTCTCACCACTCATCTCCGGGGACGCCTCTCCTCGTTCGCGGTTCACGACGCTTCGGTCCTTCGGTCCTTCGGCCGGCTCCGTCCCGTCAGGGCGACGACGGCCGCAGCCGTACGGCGGCCCGCGCCGCCCGGTGGGCCAGCTCCGTGGTGGAACGGCCGACCAGGTAAGGGAGTACGACCGCCTGGCCGCCCCACGCGCGCAGGACCTCCGCCTCGGGAAGGTCCTCGACGGAGTAGTCGCCGCCCTTCACCCAGACGTCGGGCCGCAGCCGGCTGAGCAGCGCCGCCGGTGTGTCCTCCTCGAAGACCGCGACGGCGTCGACGCTGCCGAGCGCCGCGAGGACCCGGAGCCGGTCCGCCACCGGGTTGAGCGGGCGCCCCGGGCCCTTGCGGCGGGTGAGCGACGCGTCGGAGTTGACGCACACGATGAGGCAGTCGCCGATCCGCCGGGCGCTCTCCAGCAGCCCGACGTGACCGGCGTGCAGCAGGTCGAAGCAGCCGCCGGTCGCGACCACCGTGCCGCCGCGCGCCCTGACCCGCTCGGCGAGGGCGAACGGGTCCGTCTCGGGGGCCTCCTCCTCGGGGCCGGACGCGGTCTGCGTCCGCCACAGCTCCGGGTTGCCCGCACCGCCGGCGCCCACGAACGCGGCGGCCTCCGCGACGGCCCGCTGCACGGCCTCCTCCGGCAGGGCGCCGTCCGCCAGCGCCGCCGCCGTCGCGGCCGCGAAGCAGTCGCCCGCGCCGCACGGGTCGCCCTGGGCGCGGTACGGCGCCGGGACGAGCATCGGCGTACCGGCGCCCGGGCGGGTCAGCAGGACGCCGCGCTCCCCGAGCGTCACGGCGACGGCCGCCGCCCGCCAGCGCTCCGCCAGGTCGGCCCCGCGCCGTGCGTACGCGCGCAGGGAGTGGCCGTCGGCGGGACTGAGGGCGCAGGCCTCCGCCCCGTTCGGAGTGACGATCCTGGCTCCCGGCACCGGATCGTCGCCCTTGAGGTGGGGGTCCCACACCAGGGGCGTGCGGCGGGCCACGGCCGCCAGGTGCGGCCGTACGGCGCTCACCGTGTGCCGCCCGTAGTCGGCGACGAGCACGGCGTGGGCCTGCGCCAGCGCCTCGCGCACCGCCTCGTCCGGCTCACCGGGCGTGCCGCCGCCGCGGTCGATGCGCACCAGCGGACGGCCACCGGCCAGCACCCGCGTCTTCACCGGCAGGGTGCCGTCCAGCGGGATCTCCACCAGCCGGACCCGGTCCCGCAGGGCGCGGCGCACGGCTTCGCTGGCCGGGTCGTCGCCGAGCGCGGTCACCAGGGTCACGTCGCGCCCGCACCGGGCCGCCAGTACGGCGGCCAGTCCGGCGCCGCCGGGACGGCTCTGGTCGCCGGTGACGTCGACGACGGGGGCCGGTGCGTCCGGGGCCAGCCGGGTGGAGACGCCTTCGATGTCCTCGTCCAGCAGGACGTCTCCGACGACCACCAGCGGCTTGCGCGCGCTCATGACATCCTCCGGCGGGCCGCGACGGGCCGGGTCCCGGTCTTGGCGGGAGCAGGAGCAGGCGCCCCGCCCGCCGCGTCGAAGCACGCGCACAGCAGGTGCACGGCGACGAGGTGGGCCTCCTGCACGGTCGCCGTGGTGGCGGCGTCGACGCACAGCGCCTCGTCGGCCGCCTCGGCCAGCGGGTTGGGCCCCGGGCCCGTCAGCGCCCATACGCGCAGTCCGGCCGCCCGGCCCGTCACCGCCGCCGTGATGAGGTTGGCGCTGCGGCCGGAGGTGGACAGGAGGACGAGGACGTCCCCGGGACGGCCGTGGGCGGACACCTGCCGGGCGTACACCTGGTCGAACCCGTAGTCGTTGCCGATGGCGGTCACGCTGGAGGTCTCCGCGTGCAGGGCGATGGCCGAGTAGGCGGGCCGCTCCTTCCGGTACCGGCCCACCAGCTCCGCGGTCAGGTGCTGGGCCTGGGCGGCGCTGCCGCCGTTGCCCGCGGCCAGCAGGCGGCCGCCGACGGGGAGGACGGCGGCGAGCTCGCCTCCCCATGCGGCGAGCCGGTCGAGGCTCTGCCGGCGGAACCGGCCGAGGGCGTCCTGCAGCGACTGGCAGTGCCGGTGCGCGGCGTCGAGTACCTGGGATTCGTTCATGCTGGCCGGGCGTACCGCGTCCGGGGGACGACGGCCGGACCCGCACCTCCTTCGGACATCGGTGCTGCGCGGTTGACGGTCGGGAATGCTGTGGTGCGGGTGCGTCAGATCACCCCCGTCACGGCGGGCTGCGGGGCGAGCACCTCGGCGTACACGGACTCGGTGGCCGCCGCGACTCGCGGCCAGCCGTAACGGCTCAGGACACGGCGGCGCCCGGCCTCCCCGCACGCCCGGCGCGTCGCGGGGTCGGCGAGGAGCTCGCCGACGGCGCGGGCGAGGGCCCCGGGGTCGCCGGGCGGCACCAGCCGTCCGGTGGCCGGGTCGGCGACGGTGTCCAGCTGTCCGCCCACCGCGCTGGCGACGACCGGTCTGCCGCAGGCCATCGCCTCCAGCGGCGCGATGCCGAACGGCTCGTAGTCCGCCGGGCACAGCACCACGTCGGCGCTTCGCAACAGCGGCGCCACGTCCTCGCCGGGGACGCCGCCCGTGAAGCGGACCCGGTCGGCCACCCCGGCCTCGCGTGCGATGCCGCGCAGCCGGCGCACCTCGGGGTCGTCGTCGATCCGGGCCGCCGCCGGGCCGCCGACCACCAGGAGTTCCGTGCCGGGCAGCGCGGTCAGCGCGGTGACGGAGACCGCGGCGCCCTTGCGGGGAACCAGGCGGCCCACCTGGATCAGCCGGTGCCGGTAGGCACCGTCCCGGTCGGCGGCCGGTCCGTACGGGGTGAACCGGTCGGTGTCGACGCCGCACGGCACGACACCGACCTTGCCGACGGGGATCCCCATCCTGGTCAGTTCGAGGACCTCGTCACGGCAGGTGGCGACGATCCGGTCGCAGCCCAGGCCCACCTCCCGCTCGCAGCCGATCCGCGCCGGCGGGCTGGTGTCGGCACTCTTCTGATGGCGTCGCTTCACCGTTCCGAGCGCGTGGTACGTGTGCAGGAGCGGCAGTCGCAGTTCGCGCGTCGCGTGGAGCGAGGCCAGTCCCGACATCCAGAAGTGCGAGTGGACGAGGTCGGGCGGCCGTATCTGCCACTCCCTGGCCAGGTAGCGGCCGAACGCCAGCATGTGCGGGAGGAGTTCGTCCTTGGGGAGTTGCTCGGGCGGGCCCGCGGGCACGTGGTGCACCTCGACGCCCGCTCGCAGCGGCACCCGGTCCGGCAGGTCGCGCGCGTCCCGCCGGGTGTAGACGGTGACGCTGTGACCGCGGTCGGCGAGTGCGCCCGCAAGGCGCGCGACATGGACGTTCTGCCCGCCCGCGTCCACCCCGCCCAGAGCGGCGAGCGGGCTCGCGTGCTCCGACACGAGGGCGATCGACAGGGCGGCGGGGTCGCCGGCGCCGATGCCGAGGGGACCGAGGGATGTCATGAGCGCACCTCCGTCATCACGCGCTCCCAGTCGTTGAGGAAGCGCTTGAGCCCGTACCGTTCGAGGGCCGCCTGGCGGCCGCGCGCGCCGTCCTCGGCGGCGGCCTCGGGCTCCTCCAGGTAGCGCCGGGCGGCCCGCGCCAGTACGTCGGGCCGGGTGGACAGTGTTCCGGAGCCGGGCGGGACCGCCTCGACCGCTTCGGTGGTGGCGAGCGCCACCACCGGCATGCCCAGGTGCATGGCCTCCAGCAGGGACAGGCCCAGCGACGTCCAGCGCACCGGGTGCAGGTACATCCGGCGCTCGGCCAGGGCGGCGTGCAGTTCGCTCTGGGGCAGGTCGGCGGTGTGGCACCGGTCGTCGGGTATGCCGAGGTGCTCCGCCAGTCCCTCGGTGCGCATCCCGAAGACGTCCAGCGGCGCCGCCTCGGACAGGGCGGGCAGCAGGTCCGTACCGGTGTGACGGCCGCGCCGGACCGGGTCGTTGACCACGACGGCCGCGCGCGGGAGCCAGCCGGTGTACTGGTGCCCCGGGTCGACGATGCCGTGCTCGATCACCTCGGTGCGGGTGGAGCCGTTGTCCCAGAACAGCCGGTTGAAGTGGGTGACGTGGACGAGCGTCAGGTCGTCGCGGTCCGCGAACGGGTGCCGGGTGTCCGGGACGTCGCCGTCCGGCGCGTTGTGCTCCAGGTAGACGGCGGGCA
This sequence comes from Streptomyces sp. NPDC003016, assembly GCF_053591455.1. Lineage (NCBI taxonomy): Bacteria > Bacillati > Actinomycetota > Actinomycetes > Kitasatosporales > Streptomycetaceae > Streptomyces > Streptomyces sp. NPDC003016. Next base: position 16,735 of record NZ_JBSFTV010000032.1, on the reverse strand, counting down.
CGTCCCGGCCGGGCCGGCGTCCGCCCAGCCAGCGTTCGGCGAGTTCGAGTTCGTGCGGCCGCTGGAGGACGACGAGGTCGACCTGCGTCTCGCGCAGCTCCTCGGGCGTCGTCTCCCGCACCGAGTCGGGCCAGGAGAACGTACGGGCCCGGCCGAGCCCGTCGGGACCGCGGCCGGGTGTCACCGGAACGAGATAGGTGTGGGGTCCCTGGACGAACGCCGTGGTCCAGGAGCCGTGTACGTGCCACAGCAGGATGTTCATGCCCTCGCTCCTCGTTCCGTTTCGGATCCGCCGCCCGGTACGGCCGGGCGTTCCGCGCCGGCCCCCGCTCCTGCTCCCGTGCCGGCCCCCGTACGGTCACCGAGCGCGGCCACGGCGGCGATCACCTCGGCGTCGCCGACCCCGTCGAGGCAGGGGTGCCCCGGGGACGGGCAGCGCCGGGCCCTGCTTCCGGCGCAGGGCGCGCGCTGGTCGCCGAGCAGTACGTGCGGTACGCCGTACGGGCCCCAGCGTTCGGCCGGCACCACCGGGGCGAACAGCGAGACGACCGGCGTCCCCACCGCGGCGGCGAGGTGCGCGGGCCCGGTGTTGCCGACCACCGCGACCCGCGCCCCGGCCAGGACACCGGCCAGCTGGCGCAGGTCGGTGGCCCCGCCGAGGTCGAGGGCGTGGTTTCCGGCGACTTCGGCGGTCAGGTCCCGCTCCGCCCGGCCGCCGGTCACCACGACCCGGTACCCCTCGGCACAGAGCGCGGCGGCGGCCCGCGCCGCCCGTGCCGGGCTCCAGGCACGGGCCGGTACGGCGGCGCCGGGGTGGAGCACGACGTACGGCCCGGGGCCGGTGAGGTGCGTGGTGTCGGGCGGCGGGGAGATGCGCAGCGACCCGTCGTCGCCGGGCGGCAGCGCGAAGCCGGCGTCTCGCGCCAGGTCGAGCGCGGCCTGGGCCTCGTGACGGTGGGGCAGCCGGTGGTGGCGCAGGTCGAGGAGGGCCCCCGGGTAGTCCTCGCTGTCGGCCGCCGTCCAGCCGACGCCGGCGAGTTTCAGCAGCAGCGCGGCCGGGAGGGGGCTCTGGTGGTACGAGACGAGCACCAGGGCGCGGTCGAACCGGCCGGCGGACAGGGTGTTCAGCAGTGCGCGGGTCGCCCCGCGCGTCACCGGTGCCGGTTCCAGCCCCACCCAGGGGGCGTCGTACACCAGCACCTCGTCCACCCCGGGGAGGAGACCCGCCGCCCGGACGCCCAGCGGTCCGCACAGCAGGGCGGTGTGCGAGGAGCCGGCCGCCACGGCCCGGACGGCGGGCCCGGCCAGCAGGACGTCGCCGGCGCTGTCCAGGCGGACGACGAGCGTGCGGGGAGCGGAAGAAGTCATCGCGGGCCTCCCGGCGTCCGGTCGGCGGCTTCGTCGCACAGCACCAGCCGTACCGCCTGGAGCAGGTCGGCGGCCGTCTCGCCGGCCGCCCCGGTCTCCTCCGGCCGGGTGACCGGGGTCGGCACCAGCACCCCGCGCGCGCCGGCCGCGCGGGCGGCTTCCACATCGGCCCCGATGTCCCCGATGACGACGGTGCGCGCGGCGCGGACCCGGAGCCGTTCGCAGGCGGCCAGCACCAGACCCGGCGCGGGTTTGCGGCAGCCGCAGCCGTCGTCCGGCCCGTGCGGGCAGACCGCCCAGAGCGCGAACGGGCCGAGCAGGTCCTCCATCCTCTGCCGCACGGCCTCGACCTGACGACGCGTCAGCAGGCCGCGTGCCACACCCGACTGGTTGCTGACCACGCCCACCGGGATCCCCAGGGAGCGTACGGCGGCGACGGCTTCCCGTGCCGACGGCATGAGCTCGACCCGGGCCGGGTCGCCGTTGTAGGGCACGTCGGCCACGAGCGTGCCGTCGCGGTCGAAGAGGACGGCCTCCGGGAGGGCGCCGCCCGCGTCCTTCCGTGCCGACGGCGCGTCCCGGCTGTCCTCCGCGGGCCCCTCGAACAGCCAGGGGCCGGTCGCGGGGTCCGAAGGGCCCGTCACGGGCCGGGCCGCGGGATGGCGGGTCATGGCCGCACCCGCTCCCGGACCGGCTCGCGCGGTGCGCCGGGCGGCGCCGCGGCCTCGTACGGGCCGAACGGCGGCACCCGGCGGTGGACGACCCGGCCGCGCAGCCAGTGCCAGGTGGCGGCGGGTGGAATGAGCACGCTGGTCAGCGCCATGGAGACGATCTCGTCCCGGGTCCGGGGTCCCGGCGCGATCCTCGCCCGGGCGAATTCGGCGGTGCCCGCCAGCCACCCGGCGGCGCAGGCCGAGGCCGCCCCGCGCCGTCCCAGAGCGGCACAGGCCAGGGCCGCCGCCGCGGCCGCGGTCACCACGAGGTGGCGGGGCAGGCGCCCCCGTGGCGCGTCCGCCCGGTTCCACCAGTCCCGGCCGTGCCGCCGGGTCATCAGCACGTCGTCGGCGTTGCCCGCCTGGAGGCGTACGGAGATCCAGCGGCCGGCCGGCCGTACCGGGTGCGTGGTGACACGGCTTCCGGCGCTCACCGCCCAGCCCGCCGCCAGTACCCGCAGGGCGAGGTCGGCGTCCTCCCGGAAGGCGCGGCGGAACCGCTCGTCGAACCCGCCGACGGCTTCGAGCGCCTCCCGGCGGTACGCCATGTCCGCGGTGATCCACCGGGCGGTGGCCAGTCCGGCGGTGTTGCGCTCCCAGTCCGTGGGCCGGCGGTCCACGGGGAGCGGCACCACGATGCGGGCGGTGACGGCGGCGGTCCGGTACGTCGCCGCGGCGAGGTCCATGGCGAGGTCGTCGGCCCAGGTGGGCCCCGGCACGACGTCGTCGTCGAGGAAGACCGCCCACGGCACCGGGCCGGCTTCGCGCCAGCCCCGGTTGCGCGCCGCGGCCGGTCCCCGCGCGCGGCCGGCCACCACGGTGGTCACGGGCCGCAGGGCCTCCGGGATGTCGGCCGGCAGGGGGGTGCCGCCGGGCTCGGGACGGTCGTCGACGAGTACCACCCGCGTCGGCCGGGGGCCGGCGGCGTCGGCCAGTGCCCGCAGGCACACGCTCAGGCTGGGGCGTCCGAGCGTCGGGATCACCACGGCGTACTCGGGCGCCGCGCCCTGCTGTCCGGCCGCTGTCTCCTGTCCGTGGGGTGTCATCGCGCCGCCCCGTCGTCGTAGGTGTCCGACGAGTGGAAGAAAGCACCGCGCCGGATCGCGTACGGGCCGATGGCCAGCAGGTCGACGGGCGAGGACCCGAAGCACTCCAGCGCGTCGCGCGGGTCGTCCACCATGGGCCGGCCCGCCGTGTTGAGGCTGGTGTTGACGACCACGGGCAGGCCGGTGAGCCGCTCGAACTCGCCGAGCATCCGGGCGACCAGCGGTTCGCGCGCCGGGTCCACGGTCTGGATGCGGGCGGTCCCGTCGACGTGGACGACGGCCGGGATGCGGCCGCGCCACGCCTCGGCGACGTCGTGGACGAACAGCATGTACGGGCTGGGCATCGGACCGTCGAAGATCTCCGGGGCGCGGTCGGCCAGCACCATGGGCGCGACCGGCCGGAACTGCTCGCGGCCCTTGACGTCGTTGAGCCGTTCCAGGTTGCCCGCGTGACCGGGGTGGGCCAGCAGCGAGCGGTGGCCGAGCGCCCTGGGTCCGTACTCCGAGCGCCCCTGGAACCAGGCCACGATCTGGTTGTCCGCCAGGGCCCGGGCCACGGTCGCGGCGATGTCCGCCGGCCGGTCGAACGGCACGGCCGCCGTCTTCAGCCAGGCCCCGAGCTCGGCCTCCGACCAGTCCCGGCCGAGGTCCGCGCCGGCCATGGGCTCCGGCTCGTCCCCGCCGCCCGCGGCGAGCAGCAGGGCGCTGCCCAGCGCGGTGCCCGCGTCGCCGGCGGCGGGCTGCACCCACACGCGCGAGAAGGGGCCTTCGCGGGCGATGCGGGAGTTGGCGACGCAGTTGAGCGCGACGCCGCCGGCGAGGGTGAGGACGCTGTCGTGCGTCTGCCCGTGCAGCCAGCGCGCGAGGTCCAGCAGGGTCTCCTCCAGGGCGGCCTGGGCGCTGGCCGCCACGTCCGCGTGGTCCTGGGTCCACGCCTCGTCGGGGCCCCGGGGCGCGCAGAGTTCGTGCCAGGGCACCGCCGTGGCACGGAAGCCGCCGTCACCGGTGGGGTACACGTGGCGGCGCAGTTCGGGGAGCATGCGCGGGGTGCCGTGCGAGGCGAGGGCCATGACCTTGAACTCGTCGCTGGAGCGCAGGAATCCGAGGTGCTCGGTGAGCTCCTCGTAGACCAGGCCCAGCGAGTGCGGCAGGTCCTGTGCGTACAGCGCCTCCAGCCTGCCCTGGATCCGGCGCGCGGCCAGGTGCGAGGCGCGTTCGCCGCGGCCGTCGAGGACCAGTACCGACGACGTCTCCGCGCCGGACGCGGCGAACGCGCTCGAAGCGGCGTGTGCCATGTGGTGCGGTACGAAGCGGACGATGCCCGGATCCAGGCCCGGCAGGGCGGTCGTGAGGAAGCCGGGAACCTCGCGGGCGTACGTCAGCCGCAGGTGGTCCCAGGGGTCGTCCAGGCCCATCTCCTCGGCGGGCCTGGCGAGCTCCGGGTCGAAGGAGTACGCCACCGCGTCGAGGTCCTGCGGGCGCAGGTTCGCCCGCTTCAGGCACCAGGCGGCGGCCTGCTCGGGCAGTTCCCAGGCGGAGAAGGGCACCGGCCGCTTTCCGTGCTTGCGACGGGAGAACCGCTCCTCCTCCGCCGCGGCGACGGTCCGGCCGTCGACGACGAGGGCGGCGGCGGGGTCGTGGAAGAGGGCGTTGATTCCGAGGATGCGCATGGGGTCCCAGGCCTTTCGGCGAATCGGGGCGAAGCCGGGCCGCGGGAGGGCGCGGCCGGGAGGGCGTTCGGCCGGATCAGCTGTCCGTGTGGGCGCGATACCAGGCGATGGTGCGCCGCAGGCCCTCTTCGGCGGTCACGCGCGGTTCCCATTCGAGCTTGTCCTGGGCCAGCGTGATGTCGGGGCAGCGCACGGCGGGGTCGTCCGTCGGCCGTTCGATGAAGCGGATCTCGGAGGCGGAACCGGTGAACCCGATGACGAGCCGTGCCAGTTCGAGCATGGTGAGCTCGGCGGGGTTGCCGATGTTGACCGGGCCGCGCATCCCGTGGGCCGCCGCCGCGAGGATGCCGCGCACGGTGTCGTCGACGTAGCACAGCGACCGCGTCTGGAGTCCGTCACCGGTGACGGTGAGCGGCTCGCCGGCCAGGGCCTGGCGGATGAAGGTCGGCACGGCGCGGCCGTCGTAGCCGCGCATCCGGGGACCGTAGGTGTTGAACAGCCGCACGATGCCGGTGTCGGTGCCGTGGGCGTCGGCCTGGGCGGTGGTCAGCGCCTCGCCGAAGCGCTTCGCCTCGTCGTACACGCTGCGCGGCCCGACCGGGTTCACGTTGCCCCAGTACCGCTCGTTCTGCGGGTGCTGCTGCGGGTCGCCGTAGACCTCGGAGGTGGAGGCGAGCAGGAAGCGGGCTCCGGCGCCGTGGGCGAGTGCCAGGGCGTTGCGCGTACCGAGGCTGCCGGCCTCCAACGTGTGCAGGGGCAGCCGCAGGTAGTCGGCCGGGGACGCCGGGGACGCGAAGTGCAGTACGAGGTCGGGCGGCCGGTCGACGGTGAACGGGTCCGAGACGTTGGCCCGCACCAGCGTGAATCCGGGGCGGTCGCGCAGCGCGGCTATGTTCTCGGGCCGGCCGGTACTGAAGTCGTCCACGCAGGTGACGGCGGTGCCCGCGTCCAGAAGCGCGGTGCACAGGTGCGAGCCGACGAAACCCGCGCCGCCGGTGACGACGGCGTGTTCCCAGCGGCGCGAGAAAGCGGTGTTCATGTCCATCTCCTCCGGACTGAGCGATCGGGCCTCCGATCAGAGTCGGTCCCGGCGGAGCGAGCGGCACGGTGATGTAGGGCATTCGGGTGATGTACGGACAGTGAGGGGCCGCGGCCGGCGGTTCTTCAGGGCCGCGGGTTGGTCCGGTGCCATGTGGGGCGGGCGTCGCTCCCCCGCCGCCCGGCGACGGACGCGCAGCGCGGACACACCCGCTGGACGCGGTCCGCGGCGCCCCCGGATTCGGGGAGGATGTCGGACCAGACGACATGTGCGAAGCGCCCCAGCTGCGAGCGGCTGAGGGACAAGCCGCACACGGTCTGGTTCATGCCGTGCTCCCAGGCGTGCACCTCACCGGCGGGCAGCCTGCGGCCGTCCTCCTCGTCCACCCACTGCCCGGAAGCCGCAACTGCGTATCGCGTGCTTGCTGCCATGGATTACCGGTTACCCCTTTGAGCACATGAATGCCTACGGTTCTCAATGGATGACAAAAGACACGCGCCGAGGAGTGAGTGCTGGCATGGATACCCCGGATGAGCTGCCCGTTCTGCGCACGCTCGATGACCTGACCGATCTCGTCGGGCGGCACGACCGGCTGTACGTACGCTGGTCACGCGGCCCCGCGACCGACCTGAAGTCGGCGTCGAGCCGGGACGACCTCACGGGCGTTCCCATGCCGGGACTGTCCGCGAACTCCCTGGGCGTCGAGCCGTGGTGGGGGGACCGGCCGGTGCGGGTGTGGGTGGCCCGCCGGCTGTTCGACTACTCGCACCTGCCCCGCGAGAAGGGGCCGGGCGTACGTCCCTGGGCGCTGCGCGGGAAGGAGACGGGCCGGGGGCCGGACAACGAGCCGCTGGTCCGGGACGTCGAGCCGGTCGGCTGGATCGACACACGCGTGATCGAGGAGGCCGCCGCGGAAGTCGCCCGGCAGGAGGGCGTCTGGGGCCCTCTCCGGCGCGAGGCCTAGCGAAGACCGCGCGCTGTGCTCCATCGCGGTGACAGCTTCGGCACGGAGTATTCACACCCGGGGGCCGGGGCATGTATCGGCCCATGAAGGTGAACCCGATCGAAATGCAGAAGTCCCTCGGTGGCGTGAGTTATCCCGCCTCCAAGAAGGACATCGTCGAAACGGCGAAGAAGAGCGGCGCCGGCGAGGAGATCGAGAAAGCGCTCGACGCCCTGCCGGAGAAGGAGTACGACTCCCCCGCGGCCGTCAACAGGGAAGTCGGCAAGAAATCCTGACCTCGCCGGACCGGGTGTCCGGACGTTTCGGCCGGCCCATGCGGCCCGGGCCTCAGGCGGTGGCGCCGGCCCGGGCCTCGGACCATCAGGGGCCGGTCCCGGCTTCAGGCCGCCGGCATCGGCCCCGCCGGCTTCAGACCGTCAGGGCCGGTCCCGGCTTCAGACGGTCGAGGAGCAGGCCGTGGTGGAGCCCGGCCACGGGCGCGAGGAGATCCGGGTGGCGCAGGAGCGCGGCGGCCCGCCGGTCCCGTACGTCGGGCGCGACCAGGCGCCGGAACTCGACGGGCGAGCCCTCCGTGTACCGGGACCCGGCAAGCGCGGTCACCGCGGCCCCGGCCAGTCCCGGGGCGCTGAGCAGGCAGGCCGCCCAGCTCGCCACGACCTCGTCGACCCACGTACGCCACGCGTAGCCGTCCGGATCGTCGGCCGCGGCGCCGTCCGCACCCGTGACCCAGTCGAGCCGGGCAGAGCCTCCGGGCCCCGCGACCGAGACCAGCGCGGCGTCCATCGGCGTCGGGTAGCGGAGCCAGGCCGCGACCGTCACGGCCTGCCGCGCCTGCACCTCGCAGAGAGCGGAGTCCATCACTCCGCCGCCCGGCGGATAGGCACGGGTCAGCCACTGAGCGGTCGCCGCTATCAGCGGGGAGAGATCTGCGGGCACTGCCGGGCCGTCCGAATTCGCGAGGGGGAGAAGTCCGGAACGCTACCGGCCGAATTTCCCCGGGGAAATGATGCGGGTCACGACGAGGCAGTGGCCTGGGTCACATCACCACGGGATTCCGGAAGACCGGGAAACCACCGAAACCGCACAGAGGAGCAACAGCATGGGACACGGCGGAGACGTCATCGCGGAATTGATGACCGACCATCAGGAAGTGGAGGAGCTGTTCGCCAATATCGAGGAACTGCCGTCCGGCGACAGCCGGCGGAAGACGTACGCCGACCAGGCCACCATGGAACTGGTCCGGCACTCGGTCGCGGAGGAGGCGTACCTCTACCCGGCGGTCCGCAAGCACGTTCCGAACGGTGACGCACTCGCGGACCGGGAGCTGGAGGACCACGCCGCCGCGGAGCGCACCATGAAGGACCTGGAGAGCTGCGAGGCGGAAGACCCGCAGTTCGACATTCTGGTCGGCAAGCTGATGACGGAGATCAGAACGCACATCATGGACGAGGAGAACAACCTCTTCCCCCGGCTGCGCGAAGCCTGCTCCGCCGAGGCGCTGAACGACCTGGGCGACAAGGTCCGGCAGGCCAAGAAGTCGGCGCCGACCCGTCCGCACCCCTCCGCTCCCGACAAGCCGCCGGCGAACAAGCTGCTCGCCCCCGGAGTCGGTCTCGTGGACCGGATGCGCGACGCGCTGTCCGGCCGGGGCAAGGAGTCCTGAAGACCGCACCCGGCGCTTTCGCCGAAGCGCCTGCACCCGCACCCGGGCCGGACGCCGGCGGACGAGGCGTCCGGCCCAGGCGTGCAGCGTGCCGTCCAGCACCGTGGCGGCGTTCCCGCTGAGATGAACACGGTTCCCGCGCACGGACGTACGGACCAGGCCGCCGCGCGCAGAGACCTGCGGGCCGGTGAGCCCGTCGCGGCCGAGACGCGCGGACCAGTACGGGGCGAGCGCGGTGTGGGCGCTGCCCGTGACGGGATCCTCCAGGATGCCCTCCGCCGGCGAGAAGAAGCGGGAGACGAAGTCGTACCCCCGGCCGGTCCCGGCCGGGGGTACGGTGACGGCGGCGCCCCGCAGGCCCTCGCGGCACGTCAGGGCGGCCACCGCGTCCAGGCCGGGGGCCACGGCCCGGACAGCGGCCTCGTCGGGCAGGACCGTCAGCAGGTCGCTCTGCGCGCCCGTACGGAAAGCGGCCTCGGGCTCGGCCCCGAGCGCCTGCGCCAGTCCTCGGGGTACGGGCACTTCGGAGCCCGGCGCGGCCGGGAAGTCCAGCGTGATGCCGCCTTCCGCGGCGGTGTGCGCGAGGAGGACACCGCTCTCGCGGCTGCTGAAGCGCACGGTACCGGTCAGTCCCCGCCGGGTGCGCAGCACGTGTGCGGTGGCCGGTGTGGCATGCCCGCACAGGTTGGTCTCGACGAGCGGGGCGGACCAGCGGATCGCCCAGCCGGTCTCGGCCCCGTCGGGCAGCGGGAGGGCGAAGGCGGTCTCCGAGTGGTTCAGTTCGGCTGCGACCTGCTGCATCCACGCGTCCTCGGGCCACTCCCCGGCGGGCAGGAGACACACACCCGCCGGGTTCCCGGCGAACGGACGAGCGGTGAAGGCGTCGACGACGCAAATGCGCATGCCCGAACCGTGGCGAGGCCAATCGAAGCCCCACCAAGTCCAATCTTGCACAAGTGGACTCTTTCGGCGGCCGTCGGGGTCAGTCCGTGGAGAGGGCTTCGAGGAGGTCGCCGACCTGCGGGTCGGGCAGGGCACGGGCGACATCGGCCTGGGCGACGATGCCGACGAGGTCGTGGCCGTCGATCACGGGCAGCCGCCGGACCTTGTGCGAGGTCATCGTGCGCAGGATCTCACCGGCGTCGTCGTCGGCGCCGATCGTCACCGCCTCCCCCTGCGCGAGTTCCCCCGCGTTGGTCCTGGCGGGGTCCTTGCCGGCCCCCAGGACCTTCACCACGATGTCGCGGTCGGTCAGCATGCCCTTGAGCTTGTTGTCGGTCCCGCAGATCGGCAGGGCGCCCACGCCCAGCTCGGTCATCTTCCGGGCCGCGGTCAGCACCGTCTCGTCCGCGCCGATGCACTCGGTACCGGCGGTCATGATGTCTCTGGCAGTGGTCACGTGTCGTCTTCCTGTCCTCGTCGCGAAGGGGGCCGCCCGGGGCTTCGCCACCCCGGGCCGGCTCCCTCACCCTTCCTACGCCCGCCCCGGGCGGCCGCCAAAGCGCCACGGCGTCGCCGCACCGGCATCATCCGATTGCCCGGTTCCTGGCGCCGGCCACGCGGCAGTGCTCGCGCATGCCGGTGTGGCGGGAGAGCACGCGGCCGGCGGTCTGGCAGATGACGGCACAGTCCAGCTCGGTGCGGACGCACTTGGCCGGTTCGCCGTCGCCTTCGTCGTTTTCGTCGCCCTGTTACGCGTAACACCCGGAGGGCCCTCTCAAAACACCGGAACCGTTACCGCCGCCGACCGAGGGGGTACCTCTGCGCGGACAAAGGGTTGGTTACGTGCGGAAATGAGGGAGTACATGAAAGTTGGCTACAAGCTCGCCGCCGAGGCGTTCGGCCCGGCGGAACTGGTGCGGCAGGCCGTGCTGGCGGAGCAGGCGGGCTTCGACTTCGTCGAGATCAGCGACCACTACCACCCCTGGCTCGACAACCAGGGCCACTCGCCGTTCGCCTGGACCGTACTGGGCAGCATCGCGGCGAAGACGTCGCGGATCGGGCTGGCGACCGGCGTGACGTGCCCGACCGTGCGCTACCACCCGGCGATCATCGCCCAGGCCGCCGCGACCCTCGCCCTGGTGTCGGACGGCCGCTTCGTTCTCGGCGTCGGCTCGGGCGAGCGGCTGAACGAGCACGTCGTCGGCCGGGGCTTCCCGGACGCCGTCAGCACGCGGCACGAGATGCTCAGGGAGGCCCTGGAGATCATCCGGCTGCTGTGGCGCGGCGGTTACCGGTCGTACGACGGAAAGCACCTGCGGCTCGAGGACGCCCGGGTGTTCGACCTGCCGGAGGAACTGCCGCTGATCGCGGTCGCCGCGAGCGGGCGGGAGTCGACGCGGATCGCCGCGGAGCTGGGCGACGGCCTGTTCGCCACCGAGGACAAACCCGAGATCGTCCGGCAGTACCGGGAGGCGGGCGGCAGCGGCCCGCGCTACGCGGAGGTCCCGATGGCCTGGGCACCCGACGAGCGCACCGCGGCGAAGGCCGCCCTGGAGACGTCGCGCTGGGCCGTGACCGGGTGGAAGGTCATGAGCGAACTGCCCAACCCGGTCAACTTCGACGCGGCGACCACGACCGTGCGCGAGGAGGACATCCTCGGGAAGTTCGCGTGCGGTACGGACCCCGCCCGGTACGTCGAGGTGGCGCAGCAGTTCGTCGACGCGGGCTTCGACCGGCTGGTCATGCAGAACGCCGGGCCCGACCCCGACGGCTTCATCGACTTCTACCAGCGCGAACTCGGCAGCCGTATCCAGCAGCTCGGGCCCGGCGGCTCACCTGCCTGAGCCCGCCCGAGTCCGCCCGAGGCCCCTGAGTCCTCTGAGTCCTCTGAGTCCTCTGAGTCCTCTGAGGACAAGACCGCCCCGGCCGACGTGGGACGTCGGCCGGGGCGGAACAGGACCAAGAACGGTCCGAAGCGGCGCCGTCGCGTCAGGCGAGGGTCGCGATGGCCTGGTTGAAGGTCTTCGACGGGCGCATCACGGCCTCGGCCTTGGCCGCGTCGGGCCGGTAGTAGCCGCCGATGTCGGCCGGCGAGCCCTGCACCGCGATCAGCTCGTCGACGATGGTCCGCTCCTGCTCGGCCAGCGTCGCGGCGAGAGCGGCGAACGCCTCGGCGAGCTGCGCGTCCTCGGTCTGCTTCGCCAGCTCCTGCGCCCAGTACAGCGACAGGTAGAAGTGGCTGCCGCGGTTGTCGATGCCACCGAGGCGGCGGCTCGGCGACTTGTCCTCCTCCAGGAAGGTCGCCGTCGCGCGGTCGAGGGTGTCGGCGAGCACCTGGGCGCGCGCGTTGCCCGTGGTCTGCGCGAGGTGCTCGAAGCTGACCGCGAGCGCGAGGAACTCGCCCAGGCTGTCCCAGCGCAGGTAGTTCTCCTTGACGAGCTGCTGGACGTGCTTGGGCGCGGAGCCGCCGGCGCCGGTCTCGAACAGGCCGCCGCCGTTCATGAGCGGGACGACCGACAGCATCTTCGCGCTCGTGCCGAGCTCGAGGATCGGGAACAGGTCGGTGAGGTAGTCACGCAGGACGTTGCCGGTGACCGAGATCGTGTCCTCGCCGCGGCGGATGCGCTCCAGCGAGAAGGCGGTCGCCTCGACCGGCGACATGATCTCGATCCGGAGGCCCTCGGTGTCGTGCTCGGCGAGGTACGTCCTGACCTTGGCGATCAGCTGCGCGTCGTGCGCGCGGGTCTCGTCGAGCCAGAAGACGGCCGGGACGCCGGTCGCGCGGGCGCGGGTGACGGCCAGCTTGACCCAGTCCTGGATCGGCAGGTCCTTGGTCTGGCACATGCGGAAGATGTCGCCCGCGCCGACGGCCTGCTCCAGCACGGCGTTGCCGGCCGCGTCGACGACCCGGACGGTGCCCGTGGCCGGGATCTCGAAGGTCTTGTCGTGGCTGCCGTACTCCTCGGCCTTCTGGGCCATCAGGCCGACGTTCGGCACCGAGCCCATCGTGGCCGGGTCGAACGCGCCGTTCGCGCGGCAGTCGTCGATGACGACCTGGTAGATGCCGGCGTAGCTGCTGTCCGGGAGGACCGCGAGGGTGTCGGCCTCCTGGCCGTCCGGGCCCCACATGTGGCCGGAGGTGCGGATCATCGCCGGCATGGAGGCGTCGACGATGACATCGCTCGGTACGTGCAGGTTGGTGATGCCCTTGTCGGAGTCGACCATGGCGAGGGCCGGGCCCTCGGCGAGCTCGGCCTCGAAGGACGCCTTGATCTCGGCACCGATGTGCGGCACCGAGTCCAGGCCCTTGAGGATGCCGCCGAGGCCGTCGTTGGGCGACAGACCGGCGGCGACGAGCGCCTCGCCGTACTTCGCGAAGGTCTTCGGGAAGAAGGCGCGCACCACGTGGCCGAAGATGATCGGGTCGGAGACCTTCATCATCGTGGCCTTCAGGTGCACGGAGAACAGGATGCCCTCGGCCTTGGCGCGGGCGACCTGCGCCGTGAAGAACTCGCGCAGGGCCGCGACGCGCATGACGGCAGCGTCGACGACCTCGCCGGCCTGGACGGGCACCGACTCGCGCAGGACGGTCGTGGCGCCGTCGTCACCCACGAGCTCGATGCGCAGGGAGCCCTCCTCGGAGATGACGGCGGACTTCTCGGTGGAGCGGAAGTCGTCGGCGTCCATGTGCGCGACGTTCGTCTTCGAGTCGGCGGTCCAGGCGCCCATGCGGTGCGGGTGCTTCCTGGCGTAGTTCTTGACCGAAGCGGGGGCGCGGCGGTCGGAGTTTCCCTCGCGCAGCACGGGGTTGACGGCGCTGCCCTTGACCTTGTCGTAACGCGCGCGGACGTCCCTGTCCTCGTCGGTCTTCGGGTCGTCCGGGTAGTCCGGCAGCGCGTAGCCCTGCTCCTGGAGCTCGGCGACAGCGGCCTTCAGCTGCGGGATCGAGGCCGAGATGTTCGGAAGCTTGATGATGTTCGCGCCGGGCGTCCTGGCCAGTTCACCGAGCTCGGCGAGCGCGTCCTCGATGCGCTGGCTCTCCTTGAGGTGCTCGGGGAAACTGGCGATGATGCGCCCCGCCAGCGAGATGTCGCGGCTCTCCACCGTGACCCCGGCCGTCGAGGCGTAGGCCTCGACCACAGGCAAGAACGAATACGTCGCCAGGGCCGGGGCCTCGTCGGTGTGGGTGTAGATGATGGTCGAGTCAGTCACCGGGTGCTCCGCTCCACGTCTGCAACATTGCTTGACATCAAGATATCTCCTGACCGCCCCCCTCTCGACAGGGCCCTGCCCCGAGATCGGGGCAGAAACCCGCCACAGCGCGAGGAACGCGCCGACGAATGCGATCAACGGGTTGGGGAGGGAGCGCTTCCGGTGATTCGATGTGACTGTCCCCCTGCCAACAGGTGATCCGGGGACCGGAATATCGCTCCTGGAGGTCGCACGCGATGGTGGCGAAAGGACGCACGGGTCCGCCCACGCTCGAGGAAGTGGCCGCGTTCGCGGGCGTCGGGCGGGGCACGGTGTCCCGTGTCATCAACAACGCGCCCGGCGTGAGGACCGAGACACGGCTGATGGTCGAGCAGGCGATAGCCGAGCTGGGCTACGTCCCCAACCACGCCGCCCGTGCGCTGGCCGGCAGCCGTACGGACGCGGTGGCGCTGGTGATCACGGAGACAGAGCGGCGCTTCTTCGCGGAGCCGTTCTTCTCCGAGATCGTCCACGCGGTCGGCGCCGGGCTGGCCGACACCGAGATCCAGTTGCTCCTCACGCTGGTGCGCACCGAGAAGGAACGGCAGCGATTCGTGCAGTACGCGCGGGCCGGCCGGGTGGACGGGGTGCTGCTGGTGTCCGTGCACGGCAGCGACCCGCTCCCCGACATGCTCGCCGAACTGGAACTGCCGACCGTGCTCAGCGGCCGGCGCTCCGGCGACGAGTCGGTGTCGTACGTCGACTCCGACAACGTCGGCGGCGCCCGGTCGGCGGTGCGCTACCTGGCGGACTCGGGACGGCGCGCCATCGCCACGGTCACCGGCCCGCCGGACATGTACGTCGCGCAGTGCCGGCTCCGCGGCTATCAGGAGGCGATGCGCCAGTCCTTCGGGGAGGCGGACCCGTCGTGGATCGCGCAGGGCGACTTCACCGAGGAGAGCGGACGCCGGGCGATGGCCGAGCTCCTGCACCGCCATCCGGATCTCGACGCGGTGTTCGCCGCCTCCGACATCATGGCCGCGGGCGCCCTGCACACCCTGCGCGCGGCGGGCCGCCGGGTGCCCGAGGACGTGGCCGTCGTGGGGTTCGACGACTCCCCCCTCGCCCAGCACACCGATCCGCAACTGACCACCGTGCGCCAGCCGGTGGAGGAGATGGGCCGCGCCATGGCACGGGTGCTGCTGGAGGACATCGAGGCGCCGAGCGCGGCCTGGCGCCACGTCATCCTGCGCACCAAGCTGGTGCGGCGCGCATCGGCCTGAGCGGGAGTCCGCGGCGATGTCAGAGCCGTGGGGCACGATGTCCGGCCGGGGGACGATCAGTGATGATCAGTGGGGAGACGTCGTGACTGCCGGGCTCGACGCGCACATGAGCGCTACCGGGACCGGGGCACTGGCCCGGCGCCTCCTCGCCCCGGGTGAGGGCGTGGAGTGGGGCGGGCGCTGCTACGAGAGCGACCTCCGGGCTCTGGCCGAGGGAGCCCGGGTGGACGTGGCTGAACACGGCCGAGGGGCCCCGCGCGCTCACCGGACTGCGGGCCGGGGACGCCCGCGCGGTCCCGGCCGACAGGGAGCCGGACGAGAAGCGGGGGCAGGAGTACGCCGGACTCGCGGTGCCCGTGGCCCGCGCCGCCCCCGACGCGCTCGCCCAGGCGACAGCGTTCCGGCGGGTGGCCGACGCGGTCACCGAAGTGCTCGGCGCCGCGACCGTCGCGGGCTCCTACGGCGGGCTGCTTCCGTTCACCGACGTGGTGGAGCAGTCCTGGGGGACGCCGTACCTCCGCCGGCAGAACGGTCCGGCCGCACTCGAGCTGCGCGCCGGCGCGGCCGGACCGGAATGGGTGCTCGGGCGCATCACCCTTGTCACTTCCCGGTTCGCATGGCTGACCTACCGCGACCGGGGATCCCCCGGCTTCTTCGGCGTCCGGGACCGCCTCGCGGACGTGGACCAGGAGGACCTCCCCGAGACCTGGGTGGTGTGGTCCTGGGAGGCGCTCAGCGATGTGCCGGCCGGTTTCCCGGGCACGCCGGCCGCCGAATCGGCCGCGCTCGGCCTGCGCTTCTCGATGCCCCTGTACGGGCCGGTGAAGGGCACCACCGGTCACCCCATGCTGTTCGACGTGGAGTGTGACGGGCGGCTGTACATCAGGTGTTACGCACCGGACAGCGTGGACGCCGCCGCGCTCGGCCGGCAGCCCGCCGCCGCGCTGCCGCACACGCACGGCTTCCTGCCGGACGGCGGTGCCCCACCGTGGCACATCGATGCCGGCGGCCCCGGAGAGGCCGACGCGTCCGCCGCCGCGGAGCTGCTCGTGAGGACGGCTCGGGCGGCGGGCCTCGGCGCCCCCCTTTCCCTGGTCCTCGGCGGTGAGGGCGAGTGGACCGGACCCGTACGAGGTGAAGTTCTACGGGCTCGGCCTACGCACCGGCTGAGGAGGGGCCCGGCGCCCGGCCGGCCGCCTCCTGGCGTGGGCATTCGCCTCGGCGGCGCAGTGCGGCGACCGCTTCGCCGGGTCCGTCCGCGTAGGGGCTCAGCTGCGCGCGGGTCGGTGCGACGCGCCATCCGCCGCCCTCGGACACCATGCGCAGGGTGCCCGAGGTGCCTCCGCCCCGCCAGTCGACCTCGACGGTGCGCCGGTCCAGCGGGACCGCCCGTACCGTCTCCAGCGGGACGGCGAGCAGGGGACGGCAGATCCGGTGCGTACGGACGTAGGTGTCCCGTGGCACGTCACGCTGGGCGCCGCTGCTCCATCCGTCCCAGGCCGTGGACCAGTCACCGCCCGAGAGCAGTCCGAGGTGGGTCTGTGCGGCCGAGCGGGCGGCCTGCGTCGCCGTGGCGTTCGTCCCGGGCACCTGTCCGTCGCCGGCCGGTGAGCCGGCGCTGTCCTGGGCGCGGCCGGCCAGCGCCACCGCGATCAGTGCCACGATCACCGAGAAGAGCCGCAGCAGGCGGGTACGGTCCGTGCGTCGGGAGGCCGGCGGCCGGTCCGGATGCCGGGCGGTACGCCGGCCCGGTCGGCGGGTGCCGGGAACCCCGGGGCCTCCGCTGTTGGAGCGCACGTTCCAGCCGTGGGCACCGATCGCCGGGTCGGTGTGGGAGGTGTAGTTGAAGTCGTCGA